>JAJRVY010000059.1 GCA_024277065.1 Planctomycetota bacterium | reverse complement strand
CTTCGCGTGGGACTCGCTGTTCGCGGACACGAAGACCGTGCTGACGCTGCACAACCTCGCGTACCAAGGGACGTTCCCGGCGTCCGTGCTGCCCGAACTGGGGCTCGCCGATCACAGTGGGCTGCTCGAGATGCAGAAACTGCGCGCGGGACGCTTCGGGTTCCTCGAGACGGGCATCCTCTACGCCGACGCGGTCACGGCGGTCAGCGCGACGTACGCGAGGGAGATCCAGACCGAGCAGCACGGCTTCGGACTCGATGGTCTGCTGCGCGCGCGGGCGGCCGTCGTCCGCGGCATCGCCAACGGCGTGGACTACGAGGAGTGGTCGCCGGAGAACGATCGCTTCATCCCACACGCATTCTCGGCGGACGATCTCGCGGGCAAGGCGGCGAACAAGGAGCATCTGCTCGAGACGCTGGAGTTGCCCTGCTCCGAGCGCGCGCCGCTCATCGGTGTCGTCTCCAGGCTGACGAGACAGAAGGGGTTCGAACTCGCGTACAAGGTCTTGCCCGAGGTGCTGCAGAGCTGTGACGTGCGCCTCGTCGTGCTGGGGTCGGGCGACCCCGCGATCGCGCGCTTCTTCGCGGGACTGCAGCGCGCGTTTCCCGGCAAGGCGTGTTTCGTCAACCGCTACGACAACGAGGCGGCACACCTGATCGAGGCCGGCGCGGACATGTTCCTCATGCCGTCGCTGTTCGAGCCCTGCGGCCTCAACCAGATGTACAGCCTGCGCTACGGGACGATCCCGATCGTGCGCCGGACCGGCGGCCTGGCGGACACCGTGAAGCCGTGGGACCCCGAGTCGCGCACGGGCACGGGCTTCGTCTTCGATCACTTCACGTCCGCCGGCTTCGCCTGGGCCCTGCGCACCGCACTGACGACATACGACGATGCGCCGGCCTGGGCGCGCCTACAGCAGAACGCCATGGCCGAGGACTTCTCCTGGCAGCGCCAGATCCAGCATTACGTCGCCCTCTACGAGAGCCTCTGACGGCCGGCGCGGACGCGGCATCTCGCAGGCGGTCCCTCGAGTGCGCTGCGAGGCGAGGCGCCGCAAGTCGCCTTGCTCGCCCGCAGCCCCCGCACGGCCGGTCGGTCGCGCTCTCGCGTCTCCGCGTTCACCCGATCCCGCATCCGCCGTCATCCGCCGGCAACCGCCAGCAACCGGAATACGTCGCGCGACGCAACGACAGCCCCGCGCGCCAGGGACCTCCGGGTTGACCACAATGGGTCAACCCTACACCGGGCGTCGCGGGGGCGACGGGGCACGCCGGGAGGCGCAAGGGCGGGACGGGGATGCCGAAGGGGAGTTGCAAGGGCGGAGCGGGTCAGCTCCATCAGGTTGTCTGGGCCAGGTACTTGGGGAGCATCTCGCGCCAGGTGGGCCAGTTGTGGTCGTAGTCCCTGCCCCAGGCGTCCACGCGGTTGGGGATGCCCTTGCTGCCGAGGATCTTTGCCAGACGCCAGGACTGTGCGGGTTCCTCCCAAGGGCCCTCGCCGGTCGGGATGAGCACGAGGCGGGTTCGCAGTCGGTCGAGCTGCGGGCCCTCGAGGCGTGGCAGGAAGTGCATCGGGGAGGCGAAGTAGAAGTCGCTGGTGTACGGCGGGTCGAGCCACTTGGTGAGATCGAACGTGCCGCTCATCGCGATGGCGGTCTTGAAGACGTCGGGATGGCGGCAGAGCGCGGCGACGGCGTTGAACGCGCCGATCGACGAGCCCGCCGTGATGATCTCGATGTCCGCTGTCTCGCAGTCGTGGCGCATCCACGGCACCAGTTCGTCGTAGAGGAAGCGATCGAAGCGCCCCTGCGCGTCCGCCCAGCTCGCCGCCGTGCGGCCCTCGGCGGAGAGTGCGCGGCCCCCCACGCTGTCGCAGGAGTAGACCTTGATGCGTCCCGCCTCGAGGAGGGGCTCGAGGACGTGGATCATCTTGAAGCGCTCGCACTCCTCGCCGTCGCCGCCGGCGGTCGGGAACAGCAGCACGGGTGTGCCGAAGGTGCCCAAGCGCGCGCAGAGGATCTCCTCGCCCACGTGGCGCGACTGCATGCGCACCGAGACCTTCCACTGCTGCTTCGCCATCTCGCCTCTCCCCATGATATCTCTCAGGCCTCTGCCGCGCGCCAGTCCTGGATGGCGCTCCAGAAGAGCTCGGTGAACTCCTCGATCTCGTGCTGCGGGTACAGCGACGCCACCTTGCTGCGCACGATCTCGCGCGCCTCGTCGGTGCCGAAGAACTCGTGCACGGCCTCGTCCACGACGCCCAGGTGCCGTGCGCAGAACTCCTCGAACCGTTCGACGTCGAGCCGCTCTCGCGCGATGGCCGCGTACGCGGCGAGCTTCTCCGCGAACGGCGCCTCGGTGTCGGCGATCTCCAGATACGGAGCCCAGTCGAGTGTCTTGGGCATCGGGCGCCTCGTGGCGGCGACGAAGACCGACCAGCGCAGTTTCGCGCGCACCAGCCACGGGAAGTGGTGGTGCAACGACGTCACCTGCGAGTCCGGGCACGCGTTGGCGAAGTCGATCGGATGGAAGATGCCGTCGCGCCGCAGCATCTCGCACGAGTTGAAGTCCCAGCCGAAGAACGAGTTGATCGTCAGCGTCATGTCGCGCAGCAGTTGCCGCTCGTCGCCGGTGACGTCGGGCGTGCGCGTCGTGTAGCGACCGTGCAGCGGAGCCGACGGATCGTAGTCCACGATGCGGACCTGCGGCCCGACGCCCACGCAGCGGACGAACAGGTCGTGCGGCAGGATCGCCTCCTGGAGCAGCATCAGACGCCGCCCGCTGGCGTCGTAGGCGGCCCTGAGCGCGCTCTCGTCGTCGATCCTCGTGACCCCGACCCAGGCGCCGCCGTCGTAGGGCTTCATGAACAGTGGGTAGCCGATCGCCTTGCCGACCTCCCCGAGGTCGAACAGCGCGGCGTGGCGTTGCAGCGTGACGCGCAGATCCGGCAGGGACCAGTCGTAGTCCTTCTGCGGTACGAGCCACGTCTTCGGGATGGGGAATCCGAGGCGCATCATCGCCGCGTACGTCGTCGCCTTCTCCATGGACTGGATCGCCCAGGGGTTGTTCAGGACGTACACGTCGTCGAGCAGGATCGCCTGCTTGATCCACTCGCGGCTGAGCGGGAACCAGTGCGTGACGCGGTCGAGCACGACGTCGTAGCGCGACGCGCGGCCGAAGTCGAGCGGGTCGATGTGCACACGCCGCACGTCGAAGCGCACGGTGTCGCCGCCCACCGGCAGCGCCAGGTCCAGGCGCTCCATGATCCGCTCGTAGCAGGCCGGCCAGCAGAGGTCGGCGCCGAGCGAGAGTCCTATCCTGCGGGTGACCTGCGGCACTTCGACCTCCTCGTCGCGACGAATCCCCTATTCGTAGACGAGACCGAGGGGCCCGGGGAAGAGCCAACTGAGAGAGGTCCTCAGGCGGTCGCGCCAGTTCTCCCAACTGTGTCCGTCGCGGGCTTCACGATACTGCACGCGCATCCCGGCGCGCTGCAGATGTGGCAGCAGCGCACGGTTGTCCAAGATGAGCGACTCATAGCGTCCGCAGGTCACCGAGACGTGCTCGGCGACACGCACGGGGCTCTCGCGGTACGCGTTGACGAAGTCCACGACCTTGCCCAGCGCCGGATGGTGCTCTTCGTAGCCGGTGTCGTTGAAGCGGAACGAGCCCGACTGCAGGAGCAGGCTGCCGAACGTCCCGGGGTAGCGGTAGGCCGTCCAGAGGGCCGCCACGGCGCCGAGGCTCGCGCCCATCAGCCCGCGTCCCATGCGCGTGGCACGCGTCGGGAGCTGGGTCTCGAGACCCGGCAGCAGATCCTCGGCCACGAAGCGCGCGTAGTCCACGGACGCCGTGTAGTCCGTGAAGCGATCCGGCGACTGACTCAGCGCGACGATCAGCGGCGGGATCTCGTAGCGATGGATCAGGTTGTCGAGGACGCTCTTCAGCGACGAGTAGCGCAGGTAGTCCTCGCCGTCGAACGCGATCACGAGGTGGTAGAGGCGCGAGCGCCGCAGCCGCGCGGGCATGTAGACCTGCAGCTCGACGTCGGTGCCCAGAACGCCCGACTGCACGCGGAGGGTGTCGAGCGTGCCCGGCCGTGCGTCCTCGTCCTCGAGCGTCCATGCCGGCCGCTCGTAGCCCGCGGCGTAGCAGACGGAGTTCGTGCCGAACGGGTCGCGGGCGACGTGCTCGTTCAGGGGGTCGAGGATCAGGCGCCGGCGGCTGCCCTGTCGGATCTCGAGCTTGTACTCGAGGCGCGAGCCGGGCGGCACCTCCATCGTCAGGAACCAGAGTTCCGTGCCGTCCACGCGGCGGAAGGGCTGCTTCGCCGGGAAGCCCGCGATGAAGTGGCGCAGGCGCACGTCGGCGACGTCACCGCGGAACACGAACGTCACCGTCGAGTCCTCAACGATGGGCGAGAGGTGCTGCGTCACGAACGCATCCACGGCCGCCGCGTCCGGCGCGTCGTGGGCCTCGAGCAGACGGTGGATGGCGAGCATCAGCGGGCGCCCTCCAGGTCGTGCATCGCGGTCACGGTGCCGTCGGCGCGCAGGCCGCGCGCGCCGTCGCCGAAGAGCTCCCACCCGGCGCCGTCCCAGATCAGGCCCGATGCGTCGTCGAGCGCGACGCCCACGCGGGGAGCGAAGCGCAGCGCGAAGCGTGCAACGCGTCCCTCGTCGGCGAGATCGAGCCGCGCCGACGCGTGGGGCAGTGCGACGATGTCCGGACACAGCGCGAGCCCCGCGTCCAGTACCACCGGGTCGCGGCGCCCCTGCGGCGGGCTGTCGTGGAACACCACGATGCGCTCGGTGGCGCACATGGCGCCCGCCGACCACGCAAACAGCGGGCGCTCGCCGATGAGATCCGCCACGGCGAACGTGCGCAGCCGGTTGCGCAGCACACCCACGTTGCCGCCGGCGAACGCCATCGCGCCGCACGTCGCGACGAGTTCGGCCACGCGCGCCCGATGGACCGCGATCGCCGGGCGCTCGGCGGGCTGCCACACGTCGTCGAACTCGCCGTCGAGCCGCGCGAGGAGTGCGAGGCGGCGCTCGTCGAGATCGCGCACGGCGCGCAGCGCGTCGTCGCGCTCCTCCTCGACGTGGGGCGAGTGTGGCAGCCGCGCAAGACGGCGCACGGCGTCCATCAGGTAGCGCAGCCGGATGCGATATGCGCGCCGCGCCTCGCGCCGCCGCCGCCGTCGTTGCCGCCAGCCCTTCAGGAAGGCCCCGTCGCGCTCGAAGACCTGCTCCATCCGGGCGTAGAGGCGCAGGTTGACCACCTCGCAGCCGAGGTGCTCGGTGAGCTCGTCGATCTCGTCCTCGCGCTCCTCCCAGCCGGCCGTGACGACGGCGACCGGTCCTTCTGCGTTGACGTGGCGAAACGCCTCCGCGAGGGTGGGGCGATAGCGCTGTGGGCCGAGGAGTACGACGATCGACATCGGGCGGGATGGTAGCCCGGGGATCGACGTCCTGCGATCTGCGACGCAGGGAGATTCTCTGATGCACGTGATCTTCGTGGAACCGCGGTTCCCCGTGAACCAGCGGCGGTTCGTCGAGGCCCTGAAGCACGCGGGCGCGGCCGTCAGCGCGGTGGGGGAGTCGCCGGCCGCGGCGCTCGATGCGGAGCTTCGCGGGTGGCTGGCCTGCTACGAGCAGGTGACCTCGGTGTGCCACGAGCCGTCGCTGCTCGCGGCGGTCAGGAGCATCCAGACCAAGGGCTGGGTGGATCGCCTCGAGGCCACCGTCGAGGCCCACATCCTGCCCGTGGCGAAGGTGCGCGAGGCGTGCGGCATCCCGGGCACGACGGTGCGCACGGCGTTCCTCTGCCGCGACAAGCCGGCGATGAAGGACGCGCTGCGCGCCGCGGGCGTGCCGACGGCGCATTCGATCGGCAGCGGAGATCCGGGCGAGATCCGCGCCTTCGCGGAGCAGGAGGGCTTCCCGCTGATCATCAAGCCGAGGGGGGCGGCCGGCGCCGCGGGCACGTATCGCGTGGACGACCTCGCCGAGATGCTGCGCGTCCTCGACGAGTGCGGCGTCGGCAAGGGCGCGGATGTCGCCGTCGAGGAGTTCGTGGAGGGCCACGAGGGCTTCTACGACACGCTCTGCGTCGATGGCCGCGTCGTGCACGAGTTCATCGCGCACTACTACCCGAACGTCCTGCACGCCATGCGCAACCGCTGGATCTCGCCCCAGATCGTCATCACGAACCGCATCGACGCGCCGGGCTACGACGAGGTGAAGGAGCTCGGCGTCAAGGTCATCGAGACGCTCGGGATCGGCACCTCGGCGACGCACATGGAGTGGTTCTACGGCCCCAAGGGGCTCAAGTTCTCCGAGATCGGCTGCCGTCCGCCGGGAGTCAGCGTGTGGGACCTCTACTCTGCCGCGAACGACTGCGACGTGTATCTCGAGTGGGCCAACGCGATCGTCCACGGCGAGCCGCGACAGGAACGTTCGCTGCGCTTCTCGACGGGCATGATCAACCTGCGCCCGGACCGCGACGGCCGCATCACCCACTACGACGGCGCGGACGAGATCGAACGCCGTTTCGGCACGTGGATCATCGACAAGCACCTGCCGCCGCCCGGATCACCGACGGCGCCCATCGACGGCGGCTACAAGGTGAACGCGTGGCTGCGCCTGCGGCACCCCGACTACGACCGGCTGCGCGAGATGATGACCGCCATCGGCGAGACGCTCCGCGTACGCGCGCAATGAGCACCGCCCCCGCCCGGTGCGGCGCACCCGGCGGGGGCGCCGTCCGGCGAAACGGGAGGCCGCCGTCGCGCGGGACTACGATGGGGGATTCCCCCGAAGGAACTCCCTGAAGTGCACTTCTCCCGCGACCTCTGTCTGCAGATCGACGACGCCCTGCAGCGCCAATGGCTGGAGACCGACGGACTCGGCGGCTACGCCTCGTCCACGCTCCTCGCGTGCGCCACCAGCCGCTTCCACGGGCTCCTCGTCGCGACCTCGCGCGAGCAGCCCGCGCGGCACGTCTTCCTCGCGCGCTTCGAGGAGACCTTCCACGGCGACGGCCGCGACTTCCCGATCTCCTCGGCGCGCTACGGCGGGGCCTTCTCGCCGGAGGGGCACCGCTTCGTCGATCGCTGTGACTTCGTGCCCCGGCCGAGCTTCACGTACCGCATCGGACACGTCGTCGTGACGCGCGAGATCCAGATGATGCACGGCCGTCCGGCGGTGCTCACGCGCTACGCGGCGAGCGGCCAGCGCAAACCGATCGATCTGCTGCTGCGGCCCTTCCTGCCCTGCCGTCGGGCGGACGCCCTCTCCTGGCAGAACGACGGCCTGCGCCCGGACGTGGAGACTCTCGCGAGCGGCATCTCGGTCCGGCCCTACGAGGGGCTGCCGCGGGTGTTCATCACGCTCAGCGCCGAGGCTTCCTGCGACGGGCGTTCCGCGTGGTACCGCGGCGTCGAGTTCCAGGACGACATCCGGCGCGGCTACGACGGCCACGAGGACCAGTGGTCGCCGGGCGTTCTGCGCGTCACCCTGACGGGCGGCGCCGAGGTCGTCGTGGCGGCGGCGATCGGCGAGGCCGTACTCGATCCCGCGGCGGCCTGGGCGGCCGAGACGACGCGGCGGGATGCCGCGGACGCCGCACGTCCCGCGGGCGCGCCGGGAGCCCTCGGGCGTGCCGCCGAGCAGTTCCTCTATCGCACCGAGAGCGGACGCCCCGGCGTCATCGCCGGCTATCCGTGGTTCGAGGAGTGGGGACGCGACACGCTCATCGCCCTGCCCGGACTGACGCTCGCGCGGGGCCGCGTCGAGGAGTGCGGCGCGGTCCTCAGCGGCCTGCGCCCGTTCCTGCGCGGCGGACGTCTCCCGAACGTCTTCGGGACCGATCCCGCGACGAGCGACTACAAGGCCGTGGACCCGGCGCTGTGGTTCGGGCGCGCCGTGCGGCTGTACGACGAGGCCGGCGGCGACGAGGGACGGCTGCTCGGCGAGCTGCTCCCGGCGCTGCTGGAGATCGCGCGCACGCATCGCGCGGCGGACGGGGAGGCGCTCTCCTGCGACGCCCAGGGGTTGCTCTCCGCCGGCACGCCCGACGTCGCCGCGACGTGGATGGACGCCGTTGTGGACGGCCGCCCGGTCACGCCGCGCAACGGGCAGCAGATCGAGGTCAACGCGCTCTGGTTCCTGCTGGTGGACACCGTGGCACGGCTGCTCGAGCGGCGCGGCGATCGCGCCGACGCCCGCGGCTGGCGGCGCTTGCGCGACGGCATCGGCGAGGCGTTCACGCAGCGATTCTGGATACCGGAGAAGAACCGCCCGGCGGACCACGTGACGGACGGTGTGCGCGACGACACGGTGCGCCCGAACATGGTCATCGCCGCGGCTCTCGATCCCAGTCCGCTCTCGCGGGAGCAGCGGCAGGCGATCGTGCTGCTGTCGCGCGGCGAGCTGCTCACGCCGCGCGGGCTGCGCACCCTCAGTCCGCGGTACCTGCGCTACCGCGGACGCTTCGAGGGCGATCAGCGCGCGCGCGACGACGCCTATCACCAGGGCACCGTCTGGCCGTGGCTGCTCGGCTTCCACGTCGAGGCCGAGCTCCGCGCGTTCGGGCGCGGCGCGGCCGTCGAGCGCCGGCTGCGCGGGCTTCTCGAAGGGTTCGAGCCGCACTTGGGCGAACATGGCGTCGCCCAGGTGTCGGAGGTGTTCGACGGAGACCCGCCGCACCGACCCGGGGGCTGCTTCGCACAGGCCTGGAGCGTCGGGGAACTGCTGCGCGCCCACGCGCTCCTCGGGCCGCGCCACGTCGCGCGCACGGGAGACGTCCGATGAAGGTGTTGATGCTCGGCTGGGAGTTCCCGCCGTACATCTCGGGGGGACTGGGGACGGCCTGCGAGGGACTCGTCAAGGGGCTCGCCGCGACCGACGCCGAGGTGACCTTCGTCGTGCCGCGGCTGCCCGAGGGCGCCGTCAGCCGCTACGCGCGACTGGTGGACTGCGGCCTGCCACGCGAGGATCGCGCCGTCGCTCTCGACGCGGCGCTCCTGCCGTACCTGACGGCCGAGCAGTACGAGCGGCTCGTGGCCCGGCAGAGCTGTTCGGGTGACCTCGGCGAGGATCTCTTCGCCGAGGTCGAGCGCTACGCCCGGGCCGTCGAGCAGAACGTCGGCGCGGACACGGCGTACGATCTCGTCCACGGCCACGACTGGATGACCTACCCCGCCGCGATCGCCGTCGCCGAGAATCTCGGCGTGCCGCTGGTGCTGCACGTGCACTCGAGCGAGTACGATCGCGCCGGCGAGAACGCCAACGCGCGCATCGTCGAGGTGGAGCAGCGCGGCCTTGATGCCGCCGACCGCGTCGTCTGCGTGAGCCGCTTCGCGGCGCAGTGCCTGCGGGAGAGGTTCCCGGTGAAGGCCGCCAAGCTGCGCGTCGTGCACAACGGCGTGGCCGTGCCGGTGAGTGCGGGAGACGACGCGGCGTCGGCGCCGCCTGACGAGCCGCGTGCGCCGCGCATCGCCGAACCCATCGTGCTGTTCCTCGGACGCGTGACGGCGCAGAAGGGCCCGGAGTACTTCCTGCAGGCTGCGGCGCTGGTGGTGCGGCACGAGCCGCGGGTGAAATTCGTGATGGCGGGGGCCGGCGATCTCCTGCCCACCATGATCGAGCGTGCCGCGGAGTTGGGCCTCGCCCGGCACGTGCACTTCACCGGGTTCCTGCGCGGCCCCGACGTGGACCGCATCTACGACGAGGCGGCGCTCTACGTGCTCAGCTCCGTCTCGGAGCCCTTCGGCATCGCCCCGCTCGAGGCACTGTCGCGGGACGTGCCCGTGATCGTCTCCCGGCAGAGCGGTGTGACGGAGGTGCTCTCGAACGTCACGGCCGTGGACTTCTGGGATGTCACGGCGCTCGCGCGCTGCATCCGCGAGGTTCTCGCCCGCCCCGAGCTGCGCGACGAGATGGCGGCGCAGGGCCGCGCGGCGACGCGCGTGCTGACCTGGGAGCGGCAGGCGGCGCTCGTGCGCGACGTGTACCGGGAGCTCGGCGCTTGACGTCGATCGTCCTGTACTTCCACGTCCACCAGCCCTTCCGGCTGCGGCGCTACTCGTTCTTCGACATCGCCCGCGAGGAGGACTACTTCGACGACGACGCCAACGCAGCCATCGTGCAGCGCGTCGCCGAGCGCTGCTACCTGCCGATGAACGCGCTCCTGCTCCGCCTGGCACAGCGGCACGGCGAACGCTTCCGTTGCTCGATGTCGATCACGAGCACGGCCCTCGAGCAGATGGAACGCTGGGCGCCGGCGGCGCTGGCCGGTCTCGTCGCGCTGGCCCGGGCGGGGGTCGTGGAATTCGTCGCCGAGACGTCGCACCACTCTCTCGCCTTCCTCGCCAACGGCGACGAGTTCCGCGCCCAGGTCCGCGCGCACACGGACCGCCTCGAACGGACGTTCGGCGCGCGGCCGCGTGCCTTCCGCAACACCGAGCTCGTCATCGACGACCGTGTCGCGCGCGTGGCGGGCGAGCTCGGTTTCTGCGCGCTCCTCGGCGAGGGCGCCGACCACCTCGTGGGCTGGCGCAGCCCGGCTTCGGTGTACGCGGCCGCGGGCACGCCGGACCTCAAGGTGCTGCTGCGCAACTACGAACTGTCGGACGACATCGCCTTTCGCTTCTCGAACCGCGGTTGGCACGAGTGGCCGCTGTCGGCCGAGAAGTTCGCCCGCTTCCTCGAGCGCGTTCCCGAGGACGCGCAGCAGATCGGGCTGTTCATGGACTACGAGACGGCCGGCGAGCACCAGTGGGAAGAGACCGGCATCTTCGACTTCATGGAGCGCATGCCGGGCGCGGCGCTGCAGAGCGGTCGTTTCACGTTCCGCACCCCGAGCGAGGTCGCCGCGCGCGAGACGGCCGCCGAGACGCTCGAGATCCCGCACCCGGTGTCCTGGGCGGACGCCGAGCGGGACCTGTCGGCGTGGCTCGGCAACCCCATGCAGTCGGCGGCCCACGCAGCGCTCTACGCCCTCTACAACGACACGCGGCGGGCCGCGGCGGCGGGCCGCCCCGAGCTGCTGGAGCGCTGGCGCAGGCTGTCCACGTCGGACCACGTCTACTACATGTGCACGAAGGGCGCCTCGGACGGCGAGGTGCACGCGCACTTCAGCCCGTACGACTCGCCGCACGAAGCCTACGTCACGTTCATGAACGTCCTGGACGACCTCGCCCGGCGTGTCGGCGCCGGCGCGTAACGTGCCGCCCTCGCGGATGCCCCGCGGACGTTCAGAGGAGCACCCTTGACGCCGTTCACCCTGTTCGAGATCAGTTGGGAAGTCGCCCATCGCGTGGGCGGCATCCACACCGTCGTCGCCACCAAGGCGCGCTCGCTCGCCCAGCGCATGGAGGCCGACGACCACGTGGTGGTGGGCCCCTGGCTGCTGGACCAGCACGACCCCGAGGCGGTCCTCGACCCCGTCGCGGGCTACGCCGCGTTCGAGGCCGACTGCCGCGCGATGGGACTGCCCGTGCGCGTTGGGCGCTGGCGCGTGCCGGGGCGTCCGCTCACGATCCTGGTCGAGTTCTCGGGCCTCTACGCGAAGAAGAACGAGGTCCTCGCGGCGCTGTGGACGGAGCACTCCGTGGACTCCCTCACCGGCGACCGGGGCTACGTCGAGCCGGTGCTGTTCGGGCATGCCGCGGGCATGGTCATCGAGCGCTTCTGGCGCGACGTCGTGCGCGGACACCGCGAGGTGGCGGTGGCCCAGGCGCACGAGTGGATGACAGGGGCGGCGCTGCTCTACCTGAAGCAGCGCGTACCCGAGATCGGGACGATTCTCACGGCCCACGCCACGGTCATCGGCCGCGCCGCCGCGGCCGAGGGGCGCTGCGGCGAGGACGTGCTCGCGGGGCGTTCGCCGGACGCGGTCGCCGCCGCGCTCGGTGTGCGCGCCAGGCACTCCATGGAGCGGACGGCCGCGCGCGAGGCCGACGTCTTCACGACGGTCAGCGCGATCTCCGCCGCCGAGGCCTAGCGTTTCCTCGGGCGAGCCGCCGAGCCGGTGCTGCCCAACGGGCTCGATCCCGAAGTGCTGGCCGAGCGCGTGGGGGACGTGACGCGCGAGCGGGCCCGCGCCGCCCTCGTCGATCTCGCGTAGCGCTTCCTGGGCGAGGACGTCGGCGACGCCTTCATGCTCTTGAGCGGCTCGCGCTACGAGTTCCGCAACAAGGGTCTCGATGTCCTGCTGGACGCCGCCGCAGCGCTCGCGGAGGCCGAGGGTCGCAGGGTGGTCCTGTTCCTGCTGGTCCCGGCCGGCAACTCGGGCCTCGAGCGCGACGTGTCGGCGCGGCTTGCGGCCGCGAAGCGCGTGGACGGCCCGCCGCTCGGCATCGCGCTGCACGACCTGTTCGACCCGGGCGACGATCCGATCGCTGCCCGCTGTCTGGCGCTCGGGCTGGACAACGCGCATGGCGCGAGGGTGCGGGTGATCCACTGGGCGGACTACGTGAGCCCCGGCGACGGGGTCCTGGATCTGCGCTACGAGGCCGTGCTGCGGGGCGCGGACGCCACGTGCTTCCCGTCGTTCTACGAGGCGTGGGGCTACACGCCCCAGGAGAGCCTCGCGCTCGGCGTGCCGACCGTCACCACGGACCTCGCCGGCTTCGGCCGCTGGGTGCTCGCGCACGGTTTCGGCGAGGACGACGGCGTCAGCGTGCTGCGCCGTGAAGGACGAGGCGACGACGAGATCGTCACCGCTCTGACGGCGATCCTGGCACGCCTCGTGGCGAACGGCGCCGACGACGATCTCTTGGCCGCTTCGTGCCGCACGGTGGCTGCCGCCACGTACTGGCCGCAGCTCCTCGGGGCCCACGAGACCGCCCATGCCGCGGCGCTCGCGGCGGCGCGCGAGCGCGCGCGGGAGGTGTCATGTGCGCCGCCGCCCGCGTGCTTCAGGCTGCCCGTGCATGACGCCGCGACCAACGGCCGTCCGCACGTCTTCGCGCTCGACGTGCCGACCGTCGTCCCGGAGGCGATCGCCGGACTGCAGGAGCTGGCGCAGAACTGGTACTGGACGTGGGACGCGGACGCCCCGGCGCTGTTCCGCGACGTGGCGCGCGACATCTGGGAGGAGGAACGCCACGCACCGCTGCGGCTGCTGCGACGCGTGCGCTACGAGCGGCTCGAGGAGTGCGCCGCGGACGAGGCGTTCGTGGCGCGCGTCACGGCCGCCAGGGACCGTTTGCGCGCGTACCTCGCGCAGCCGGCCGCCGAGGGCGCGTGCACGGCAGAGAACCCCGTCGCGTACGTCTGCGCCGAGTTCGGCATCCACGAGTCGTTCCCGATCTACAGCGGGGGGCTCGGCGTCCTTGCCGGCGACCACCTGCGCGCGGCGAGCGATCTCGGCGTCCCGCTCGTCGCCGTCGGTCTGCTCTACCGCGCCGGGTACATGCGCCAGGTGCTGCGCGGGGGCACGCAGCAGGAGGCG
>JAJRVY010000058.1 GCA_024277065.1 Planctomycetota bacterium | reverse complement strand
CGGGCCCGGGCGCCGTCGCGCACGCTGCGCCGCCCCGCGGGCCCTTATGCCAGCAACCGCGCCAGCGCGTTCGGCTCCAAGTTGCCGCCGCTCACGATCACGCCGACGTGCGCCGCGGCAGGCAGCGTGACGCGGCCGGACAGCAGGCCCGCGAGCGCCGCGGCGCCGCTCGGCTCGACCACGAGCTTCGCGCGCTCGAAGAGCAGGCGCAGGGCGGCGACGATCTCGTCGTCGGTGACGACCACCATCTCCGCGAGGTGGCGACCGAGGACGTCCAGGTTGCGTGCGCCGATCATGCGCGTGCGCAGGCCGTCGGCGACGGTATGCGGGACGCTGTCCAGCGTCACGATGCGGCCCGCCGCCAGCGAGCGCCGCGCGTCGTCTGCGCCTTCTGGTTCGACGCCCACGACGCGGCACCCGGGCGCGCGCTCCGCGGCCGCGAGGCACGTTCCGGACGACAGTCCTCCCCCACCGACCGGCACGAACAGCGCGTCGAGCCGGCCCACGTCGTCGAACAGCTCCCACGCGGCCGTGCCCGCGCCGGCGATGATCCGGTCGTCGTCGTACGGATGGATCAGCACGCTGCCGTGCGCGGCGATCTCGGCGGCGCACACGTCCTCGCGGTCGCGTGCGTCGCAGTCCACTATGCGCGCGCCGTAGCCCACGGTGGCACGACGTTTCACGGCGGGCGCGTCGCGCGGCATGACGATGGTCGCCGGCGTGCCCAGAAGGCGCGCCGCCAGCGCCACGCCCTGCGCATGGTTGCCGCTCGAGTGCGTGACGACGCCGCGCGCGCGCTCGGTGGCCGGGAGCGAACTGATCGCGTTGTACGCGCCGCGGAACTTGAATGCGCCGACGCGCTGGAAGTTCTCGCACTTGAGATGCACGTGCGCCCCCGCGGCGGCGTCGATGGCGGCGCACGTGACGACGGGTGTGCGGTGGGCGATCGCGTGCAGGCGACGGGCGGCGGCGGCGACGGCGTGGGACATGCCCCGGCGAGGGTAGCGTGCCGTGGGCGCCGCTGTGAGCACCGGGCACTCAGCGCCAGGCGAGGACGTCCACGATGCCGCCCTCGGCGCCGTCGTAGATGACCACGATCTCGTGCGCTCCGTCGCCGCGCAGGTCCGCGGCCTCGATTCCACGGTGGGTGGCGTCAGCGCGCAGCGAGAACGAGCCGGCCGGCTTGCGCCCGCCGGTCAGCCGCGCGGCACGGCGCTGCGCCAGATCGCCGAGCCACGCCAGCATGCGCTCGAGCGTCCACGTGCGATTCGCGTCGTCGAACAGGACGTGGCCGACGACGCGCTCGGCGTCCGCGTCCCCCGCCCCCGGAGCCCCGAGCCAGACGTCCACGCGCGGTGCCGCGCCGTCGCCCCCGCTGTCGCTCTCGCCGTCATTCACGAGCAGGACGTCGTCGCGTCCGTCTCCGTCGAAGTCGGCGATGAGCGACTTCCCGAAGCGCTGGGACACGGACTCGAAGCGCCGGATCAGGGCGTCCGGGTCGCGGATCACACCGAGCAGTGCCGGCAGCCGCACGGTCAACTCGCCCTTCCAGCGGGCCTTGGTGTCGAAGCCTCCCACCGCCCGCCCGGGATAACCGACCGCCGACAGTTCGACGTCCCACTCCGTCAGGAGTCCCTTCAGGATCGTGGCGATGGAGGGCACCTCGAGGCGCACGAGAACCAGGTCGGGGAGCGCGTCCTCGTCCACGCGCACGAGTAGCAGGGCCGACATGTCCTCGGCGGTCTTGAGCACCGCCACCGGGTGCTCGAACTGCGGCCCATCGCGCGTGCCGAGGAACACCCACACCTTGCGGCGATGGGCGATGACGTGATCGGGGATGCCGTCGCCATCGAGGTCGCGACTCTCGTAGCGCTGGTCGTCGCTGCCCGCCAGGGTGCGCCCGAGGCGCACCTTGGCCTCCGGCGTCGTGTCGCGGAACAGGGAGAGGTCCACGCGCACGTCGGGGTCCGCCGGGAAGCTCCCGTCGCTGCGCTGCAGGTGGAACGCGCGCACGTCGGCGTCCGCGACCAGCAGATCCCGCCGGCCGTCGCCGTTCACGTCCTCGGCGCGGATGTCCTGGATCGTGAACGCGCTCTCGAGCACGTCGCTGAGGGCGTCGCCGCCCGTCTCGGTGCGGCGGTCCACGTCGATGTTCACGGTGGCCCCGAGCGCCAGAGACGGGCCGCTCTCGTCACCGGCGCGTTGCAGCCAGATCTCGCAGCGGTCAGCGAACGGCACGAGCACGTCGCTGCGGCCGTCGCCGTTCAGATCACGCGCGATCGGCGCGAAGCGCGGCTCTCCGACGCGCAACGTGAAGCGCGCCCGGACGGACAGATGCACCGGTCGCACGGCGAACCAGGCGCCCGGCACCGAGGGGTACGCCGCGATGCCGCCGGGCGATGCCACGAGCAGATACGTGCGCTCGTCGTCGCCGACGTGGCCGAGGGCCAGGAGCGAACGTGCGGGATCGGGCAGGACGAGCTCGCCGAGGGGCGCCGACAGAGCGCCGTCCGTGCCGCGCCGCACGACGCGTACGCGGCCATCGCGCGCTACGAGCACGACCTCGTCGCGGCCGTCGCCGTCCAGGTCCGCGATGCGTCGGCCGGCGAGCGTGAGATCGGTCTGCACCGTGCCCGCGGGGCGCAGCGCGCGATCGGCGGCGCGCGCCGGGTGCCACGGCGCGGCGAGCGACAACGCAGCGGCGGCCGCGAGAACGGCGCGCCTCATCGCCCGAACCTCACGTGCAGGACGCCCTGGCGCGAGAGGACGAGGACCTCCGGCGGCAGCGCCCCGCGCGGCGTGACGACGACGTCCGCGCTCTCGGGCACGATGGTCTCGAAGAGCGGCGTCTCCACGACCGACAGCGCGTCGCCCACGCGTCGCACCATGAGCAGGCGCAGACGCGTGGGATCGGTGCGCACGAGCAGTTCGGCGACGCCGTCGCCGGTCACGTCGCCGATGAAGCGCGCGAGCGACTTGCCGCGTCCGCGGCGCAGCCGCTTCGCCGGCACCGCCAGCCGCGTCGTGAGCGCCGGGTGCCGGCCGAGCCGGCCGCGGCGGTTCAGGTAGACGTACAGCTCGGCGTCGATGTCACTGCCGGCGACGGCGCGCAGGGTGTCCAGGGCGTCGAGGCGCACGGCGCCGAGGACAAGATCGTCGAGGCCGTCGCCGTCCACGTCGGTGAGCGCCGGCGCGCCGGCGATGCCCGCGACGACGAGTAGCTGCGTCGGTCGTCCGCGCTCCCCGAACAGCGGGCGCCCGGTCTCCTCGCCGCGCCGCGCCCGCGTGTAGAGCGCGATCTGTACCCGGGGCTCGTCCGCGTCCTGATCGCCCGCGACGAGTACGTAGTCCGCGCGCCGGTCACCGTCGATGTCGCTCGTCAGCGCCGAGAACGAGATGTCGAGCAGACGCCGGCGGTCCACGGTCAAGGGCAGCGGGATGCGCAGCCCCGGCGCGCTCGTGAAGCCCTGCCCCGGGCGCTGCCGCCACACCAGGAGGTCCGTCGTCGTCTGCGCCAGGACGTCGGCGAGACCGTCCCCGTCCCAGTCCACGAACTGCGGCGCGGGGACGGACTCGGAGACCGCGAGGAGCTCTCCGGCCGAGGCGTCGCCCGCGCCGCCTCCGATGCGGATCGAGACGCGCATCTCGCGCGCCTGCCGGCGTCCCTGCATACGGCGGCCGGCCTTGCCGAGCGGCGTATCCGCGCCCCAATCCGGCAGGCGCAGCACGCTGATCTCGAACGCGCGGGCGCCGTCGCGCTCGTGCTGCAGCGCGATGTCATAGCCGCCCGGGCCCGGCACCACGATGTCCGGCAGACCGTTGTGGTCCACGTCGCGCACCAGGTCTTGGAGAACCAGGGTCTTGCGATGGTGCGGGAGCTGCCACAGCACTTCGGTGCGCACTAGCGGCACGTAGCGATCACGCTCGTTCGCGGCGCGCGGGCGCAGCGCGAAGACGCCGGTCGGCGCGAACAGCACGATCTCGGCGCCGGGATCCGGATGCACGTCGGCGACCGCGATCCCCACGACGTCGGGCAGCAGCAGCAGCTCGAAGTCGGGCTCCGGCACGAAGGCCGTCTCCCCGGCGCGCCGCAGGTGGACTCGCAGCAGACGCCGTGCCCGCGCCCCCCCACGCGCCGCCGCGACGACCAGATCGCGGGCGCCGTCACCGTCCACGTCGGCCAGGAAGGCCGCCTCGGCGCGCCTGCCACGGGGCATGTCGAGGGTCGTCACATGGCCGAAGGGACGCGGCGCCGCGGCGCCGCCGCCGGCCGAGAGCAGCAGCAGAGCGGTCGCGAGCGCCACGAGCGGAGAGCGCTTCATCGCACCTCCTCGAGGCGATCCGCGTCGCCGCCGCCGAAGCGAATGAACCAGAGGATACGCCACTCCCAGGCGGCCGCCGTCGTCGTGTGCCTGATCAGCCCCAGCAGGATCGACAGCTCGCTCGCTCCGCGCTCGGCGCCGTAGCTGAAGAGCGGCGGCAGCGCGATCCTGCGCGTCGCCTGCTCCCTGCGCGAGAGCGCGGCGTCGAACTCCATCGCACGCGTACGCCGCTGCACCCGCAGCGTGAGAACGGCGTCGCTCTGCGCCTCGCGCACCGCGTCGAGCAGCACCTGAGGATGCGCGACGACCTCGCCGTCCACGGCTGTGATCACGTCGCCGAAGCGCAGCCCCGCGCCGCGCCACGGGCTCTCGGGCGCGAGCCCGACGATGACCGCCCCCGCGCCGGGAGCCAGCCCTGCCGTGCGCGCCTCGACCTCGGTCGCGGTCCGCAGGACCACGCCCACGCGCTGCTCCTCGCGGAAGCGCTGCGCGCCGGCGCGCGCCGGCCGCCGCACGCGCTGCGCCACGACGACGTTCGTCTCGCCACGGACGCCCGCGCGATCGACGACCACCGCCAGCACGGCTCCGGGTGTCGCAGCCAGCTCGACGGCGCGCCACTCGCTGGGCCAGTGGATCTCCCTCTCGGGACCGCCCGCGAGCGCCGCGCCGATGATCAGGTCCCCTTCGCGCACCCCTGCCGCGTCGCCCGGCGAGTTCTCCACCACCTTCCGCACGAGCACACCGATGGGCTCGCTGCCGAGGCCCCCCGGCCCGCCGAGCGAGGCGCGCCCGTCGGCGACGTGGATGCCGGTGTAGCCACCCGGCGGCAGCGCGTTGCGGGCGTCCTCGTCGGCGGGCTCGACGAACAGCGCGGGCGGCTCCTCCATCGACGCCAGAGGCGGGGACTCCTCCGGCAGGTCCGAGCCCAGCGACGAGCAGGCCGGCGCCGCCAGTGCCAGGAACGGGAGGCGCGCCATCAGGACCGGGCGTGGTTTCACCTGATCGACCTCCGCGCGAGCGTCCAGGTCGCGAGGGTGAGTGCGAGCGCGATCCACACGAGGGGCACGGCGAGCGACGCCGTGGACATCTCGTACGCCGCGTTGCTGACGCCGCGGGAGAGATCCAGGAAGTGCGCGACGAACGACGTGTCGCCGAGCGCGGTCGGAGTGTGCGCGGCGGGCACCGTCCACTCGAGACCGAAGCCGCGCAGCACGGAGCGCAGGACGCCCTGGACCGCGACCAGTGTGAAGGCCGTGCCGAGGGCCGCGGCCGGCCGGCGTGTCACGGCGCCGGCGAGGAACCCGAGCACGGCGTACGCCGCGACGGCCGGGTAGGGCGCCGCCAGCGCCTCGCGCAACGGCGCACGCAACTCGGCCGCCGCGACGAGCGGGAAGCGTTCACCGTTGAATAGCACCTCGGTGACGTCCGTGAAGTCGAACAGCAGCGCCGCGGCGCCCAGCGCTGCGCCGGCGCTGACGACGTAGGCAGCCGTCGTGGCGACGAGCGCCGCGAGCGCCTTGCCGAGCGCGACGTGCGCGCGACGCAAGGGGCGCAGGAGCAGGTTGCGCAGCGTCCCGCGGGACAGCTCCCCGGCGAGCGACTGGCTCGCCAGCCCGGCGGCCACGAGCGCGAGCACCGGCAGCGACGCCTGCAGACCGACGGCAACGGCCTCGAAAGCCGTCACGTCGGTCGTGCTCGCGAGGTCACCTCCTGCGACCTGCGCGGCGAAGCCCGACGCCTCGAGCCACCGCAGCGCGATGGCGGCCACGGCGACCAGCGCGGGCAGCGCCAGCAGCGCCGGGACCGAGCGGGCGCAGCTCCAGCGCCGCAGTTCGTACGCCGCGACGCGCAGCGTGCCGCGCGGGGGCACGCCGTGCGCCGTCCGCCCGGGCGCGTCGTCGGTGCTGCCGGTGCCGTCGGTGTTGTGGGTGTTGTCGGTGTTGTGGGCGCCGTCCTGCGCCCTGGCGCGCGGCGCCAGTGCCGCGTCCGGATCCCGCGTGAAGCGCAGATAGACGTCTTCGAGCGTCACGGGGCGCGGCGCGAATGACGCCGGACGCGCGCCCCCGGCGACGAGCGCCGCGAGCACGCGTTCGGTGGGCGTCGTCTCCACCGCCACGAGCAGCTCGTCGTCGCGCCGCTTGTGCACGAGCCCCAGTTCGTCGAGCACGCGCTCCGCGGCCCCGGCGTCGCCCGCGCGCAGGACGTGGCGGCCGCCGGCGAGCAGCGCGCCCGTCTCCTCCTCGAGCAGGAGGCGGCCCTCGCGCAGGATCGCGATGCGGTTGCAGAGTCCCGCGATCTCGTGCAGTTGATGGCTCGACAGGAGGACGGCCGTGCCCTCGTCGCGGGTCAGTCGCGTCAGCAGCCCGCGGATCTCCTCGATGCCCTCGGGATCGAGTCCGTTGGTCGGCTCGTCGAGCAGGACGATCGGCGGCCGCCCGAGCAGCGCCTGCGCGATGCCGAGCCGCTGCCGCATGCCCTGCGAGTAGGCCCCGGCGGGTTTCTCGGCGGCGTGCGCAAGGCCCACGCAGCCGAGCACGCGTGCGGCTTCCGTGTGGGCGGCGACCCGCGCGAGGCCCTGCACGCGCGCCAGGAGTACGAGATTGCGGTGTCCGGACAGGTTCGCGTGGAAGCCGGGCGTCTCGATCAGTCCGCCCGTCTGCGCCCGCGCGAGAGCGGGGTGCCGGGCGGCGTCCAGACCGTCCACGAACACATGCCCGGCGCTCGGTCGCAGGAGCCCGAGTGCGATGCGCAGGGCGGTCGTCTTCCCGGCGCCGTTGTGGCCGAGGAAGCCGTAGCAATCGCCGCGGCGCACGTGCAGCGAGACGTCGTGCAGCGCCGTCTGGCGGCCGTAGCGGTGGGTCAGGTTCTCGAGACGAAGTGCCATGCTGAGCCTCGGGGCCGGGGCCCCGCCCGAGAGTCTCGCACCTACCGTGCCTGTCAGATGCCGAGAAGCTGGATGGCGACGCCGGAGACGGCGATCGTGGCTCCGGCCAGTGTGTGCGACCAGCGTTCGAGCCACGGAGTCGAGGTCAGTGACAGGCCGTACCATCCGAGGGCCGTGGCGGCCACCATCGTGCCGATCGTGACCGCGCCGAACACGCCCGAGACGAGCGCGACGGCCCCCCAGCCGTTCTCCGCGGCGGGCGCCATGACGAGCGGGATGAGCGGCTCGCAGGGCCCCAGGACGAAGATCACGAACAGCGACCAGAACGTGACGATGCGCGTCGGGTTGCCGTGTGGGTGGGCGTGCTCTCCGGTGTGGTCGTGGCCGTGATCGTGCAACGTGCCGTCGGCGTGCGCGTGGGGGTGAGCGTGCGGACGCCCGCGCAGCGCGCGCCACGCCGCCCAGACGGCGTACGTCGTCCCGAAGATGATCAGCAGCCACGCCGCGAGCGACCCGCGCACCCCTTCCAGCCACGTCAGATGCCCGATGGCCGCGCCGACCCCGATGCCCACGAATCCGAGGACGACGGACGACAGCACGTGTCCGACGCCGCAGAGGGCGGTGATCGTGAGCACCTTGCGCAGGGTCCAGCTCTGGGCGCGCCCCAGCACGATGAACGGCAGGAAGTGATCGACGCCGATCAGCGTGTGGATGAACGCGATGGAGACCGCGGCGCCGAGCAGCACGTCGAGCTTAGCGGCGTCCACTCAGTCCACCAGCACGCGCCCGAGGACGCTCTCCGGAGCCAGCGCTCCGAACCCCCGGCTGTCGCTGCTCTCGACGGGGTCCTCCCCCACCAGGAACACGCGGTCGCCCTCTTCGATGCGCAGCACGCGCTTGACGATCTCCGTGTCGCGCACGAACGGGTGTCGCGCGAGGACGATGTCGTCCACCTGCGGCGAGCTCGCGGCGTACGCGTCCAGATCGACGACGATCTAGGCGCCGTCGCGGAGCAGCGGGTACATGCTGTCGCCGGCGACGCGGTAGCGCCGCCGGCGACCGGGATGAGGCATGCGATCAGGTCTCGCCGGGCGCGCTTCAGCCGGACGTGTACCAGGCGACGTCGCGGCCCTTGGTCGCCCAGAACATCTCGTGGATGGACTTGACGGCGTCCATCAGCTCAGCGCAGTGCTGCTCGCTGACCTCGACCTTGACGGCGGAGCAGAGCTT
>JAJRVY010000057.1 GCA_024277065.1 Planctomycetota bacterium | reverse complement strand
GACTCATGGGTTCAATTCGCGCAGCGCCGGCCGAGGCCCTCAGCGCCGCGTCAATCGCATGCGCCGTGAGATCGATGCAGCGCCCACGTGCGCCTCTTCCGTCGATCACGGGGCGAATTGGAGCTTGATGCCATTGCTCGCGGTGCGGGGCTCACGGTGTGGACAATCCAATTGCGTTGTGGGCGGCGCCAGGTGCCCGTCGCTCCTCGTGATGAGTGAGAAGCGACAATTGGTTCTGAGTTGTGCAGTCGCTGCGACGGCGGCGTTCGAATGTCACCCTTGTCCGAGGAGGCCCTCATGACGAAGAAGCGTCGAAGTGCGATGTCACCTTCGCGGGCGTCCATCCCGGTCCCCCTTCTCGTAGCGGGGGTAGTCGCCGCCGTTGTCGGCCTGGCGATCTTCACTGCCCACGAGAGCACGCGGCCGCGGGATCATGCGGAGTCTGCCGAGGAATTGCGGCGCTTCCGTGAACTCCCGAGCGCGCTCGACGCGGTCTACAGGGAGAACGGCCAGGCGGGCACGGCGCTGAGGCAGGCGATCGAGCACGCCCGACGGGCCGTGGTGCGGGCTCGCGTGATCACCCACAGCGCTTTGGATCGCGGGACCACGGTCATGAGTCGCTCAACGGGTTCTGGCTTCGTGATCGCAGACGGTGAGTTGCTAGTGATCTCCGCGCATCAGGGCCGCCCCGGGTTCCTCGAGCACCCTGAGCGCACGCGCGTCGAGTTCGCCACCCCTGACGGCCAGGCGTTCGTCGCCACGCTCATCGACTTTGAGGACGGCGAAGAAGATTGGGCGCTCTGCCGCATCCACAACCCGTTCGAGATGCAGTTGGACGCGATCGAACTGGGTGTCGGTGGCGATGACGAACTCGTCGCTGCGATGGGCTATCCTGAAACTCGACACGCCGATCACTCCGCACAGGTCGGCCTCGAGCCAGAGGGGACGAGACCCGTGCTTGCGGGGGTGTCGCAGGGCGGCGTGTGGCCGGCGGCGCGCGCGATCGCCGCAGTAGCGCGGAGACAGGGCCGGGCGTCGCCTCGCGAAGCTGTTGTCTTGGTCAGCCCGCCGCAGATGAGCGGAATGAGTGGCGGGCCCGTCATCGATCGGAGTGGTCGGGCCATCGCGGTCACCACGGGCGGCAGAATGGACGACGTGCGCCTCGTGAACACCCACGAAGGCACACGCGCGGCTGCCGCGTTGAAACTGCAGTTCACTCCGTCGAGTGCGCTCCGGAACGCGATCAATGCAGCGAGCCGGCCCAGGAGTCCGAGCCAGCGCTTGATCGATCGGATCCTTGCGGTGTTGCGCGGATACTTCGATCCGCGCACCTCGCCCGCCGAGTTCGGCCTCACCAGCGATGAGCGCGCGGCACTCTGGCTGCCCGAGAGTGACGAGGATGCGGAGGACGCGCTAGCCAAGGCCATGCCCGACCACGCTGGCGAGTTCTCGATCACGGTCTCTCAGTTCCAAGCGCATCGCTGGCATGCGGCCCGATTGCGCGACCTCGCCAATCTCGGCCCCGGGGCGATGAAGACGTTCCGCGATGAGTTGGATCGCACCGTCGAGCGTGAGGCGTCATCGACGTTTGGCATGTGGGAGCTCGAGTATCTTCTCTCCGCGTGCAAGAAGACGGGGACCACCGTCGGGCTCGCGAGTCTGCGACCACTCGGCGAGAGCGCGAGCGAGGCTTGGCGCAGGTCATACGTGGGCTACCTCTCAACGATTGCGGACGATCCTCGGAGGGCGCTTCGCATCGTGTTCTCCATCGCCGAGTCCGACGCCGAGGAGGCCGTTCGCGCCGCCGCTCGTGTAGCGCTGGCAGGGATGCTTGACCGTCGAGCGGAGATCGCTGTTGGCATGGCAGTCGACGATCCAACGCGCGCTACCGCCTCCGACGACGCCGACACACGGATCGATGCGGTGTGCGTGCTCGCGCGCGACAATGGAGACGGATCTCACGGGTACATCGAGCGGCTGGCCGCGAGCGATGCCGACCCGGTCGTCCGTACTGCGGCGCGCCACTTCCTGGACACCCGGCGCTGATCCGCCGTCGGGAGTACCGAGGTAGAGTACGGCACGTCCATCCTCTCCTGGCTTACCGTACCGTACCTGGCTCAATTCGGCGGTTTCCGCACTCCACTTCTCCCCAGGCTCGGTGTCTTCCAGACCGGGGCAGCCTCATCTTGTCGCCGTAGCGCAGAGTCCGCGATGGAACCGACTGCGAAGAAGACGACATTGAGGATGCGAAGTTGCGCTGTCTCGACTGGCTGATTCGGGAACTCTGGGAGTGCCGACTCCCGGAACCGGACACGGGCTTCTCGCAACGTCTCCATCTGCCACGTCTGACGGGTGCACTGTCCGTCATCGATGCGGAGGGTGGATGTGACGCTCTCTCGGTGTTGGCCGCGATGGCCTCGGAACTGGCTGATCCCGGGGACGAGCACGAATTGGCCGACCTCAACAGCGGTCTCACTGCTATCGACGCTCGCCTGAGCGAGTCTGTCGATGTGATCCAGATG
>JAJRVY010000056.1 GCA_024277065.1 Planctomycetota bacterium | reverse complement strand
TTGCGCGCGGCGATGCCCTGCGCCTGCGCCTGCTTCCACTGCGCGAGCGCCGCCGGCTCGAGCAGCGGATCGGTCAGCAGCAGGTACGCCACCTGCATGCCCGTCTCGAGGTCCCCGGGCTTGCCCGACACCGACACCGACCCGGAGTCCGCCCCCGCGCCTCCGCCGACACCGACGGACTTGCCGGTCGTCAGGTCGCGGATCTGCGTGCTCGACAGCTTGCTGGTCGCGGCGCGACTGAAGGCGATCGTCGCCGCCTGCGTGATGCCGCGGGTCGCAGCCGTCTCCTGCAGTTCGCCGCCCGCGAGAGTGATCGCGATGGTGGCGCTCTCCTTGCGCTTGTCCATGAAGCGGTGGTGCATGCGAACGCCGTTCTCAAACCAGATCGACGTGACGCCGGACGCCTCGTGCACCGACGAGTCAACGACCTTGCCGGGCTCCGGGACCTGCTCCAGCAGCGCGCTCGCCCGCTCCTCCGCTGCGCCCGCTTCCGGCGTGACGTCGAGGGCCTTGCTACCGAGCGCGACGAGTTCCTCGCGTGTCGGCACGCCGTCACCGTCCGGCATCGTGAGCTGGAACAGCGGGTGCTCGATGTCCACGGCCTTCGCGAAGGAGGCCGACACCTCGTCCAGCGTGATCCCGGCGAGGAGTGTCGTTGCAATCTCGAGATCAGTCGTGGCGGACGTGATCGGCTCGCCGCTCGCGACACCGCGGTTGATGCCCCCGAGCACCGCGCGCGCGGACCGCGAGCTCTCGGTCTCGACGGCGCGCTCGAGCAGCGATGCGATGGCCTTGTTGGCGTCGGCCAGTTCCTGCTCCGTGAAGCCGTGCAGGCGTGCGCGCTCCACCTCGGTGGCGAGCGCCGCGAGCATCTCCTTCCACACCTCGGGGCGGCCCGTGGCCCGCGCCTGCGTCGTGCGGATGGCCCCGGCGGTCTGCCCCGCGCCCGCGCCGGCCGACAGGAACGGCGCCTTGCCCTCGGCGATGAGCGTGCTGAGGCGGCGGTTGAAGATCCACGAGCCGAGGTACTCGACGAGGTCCCGGCGGTACGCGCCGACGGTCGTGCTGGGCGGGCGCGGCGGCTCGACCTTGACGATGGAGATCGTCGCGACCTTGAGCTCGGGGTCGGTGACGACGACGGCACGCGTCTCGGTCGGGGCCTTGACGCCGATCGGCAGCGGCGCCGGCTTCTCGGCGGCCGGCTGCTCGCCGAAGGCCTTCGTGAGGGCGGCGACGGCCTTCTCGGGCTCGAGGTCACCGACGACGATGACGGTCATGTTTGCGGGCACGTACCACTTCTTGTAGTAGGCGAGGAAGTCCGGGCGCTGGACGGCGTTCAGCGACTCGTCGGTGCCGATCGGCAGCCGCCGGCCGAACGTCGATTCGGGCGCGAGTTCCGCGAGCATCTGCTCCTGGACGCGCTGGCGGGCTCCCGAACGCGTGCGCTTCTCCTCGAGGATGATGCCGCGTTCGCTGTCGATCTCCTTCTGCGAGAGATCGAGCCGGAAGGCCACGTCCGACAGGTACAGCATGCCCTTGGCCAGCACCTCGTCCGACGTGTCGGGCAGGTCGAGCTGGAACGTCGTCTGGTCGAAACTCGTGAACGCGTTCTGATCGCGGCCGAACGACAGCCCCAGCGACTCGAAGAACTTGACGACCGTGCCCGCGGGGAAGTTCTCCGACCCGTTGAACGCCATGTGTTCGAGGAAGTGCGCGATGCCGCGCTGCTCCTCGGTCTCGTTCAGCGACCCCGAGTCGATGTGCAGCCAGACGCTGACGTGCCCCTCGGGGTTGCCGTGCTGCCGCACGATGTACGCCACGCCGTTGTCCAGCGTGCCGGTGACGAGCGCGGGGTCCGTCGGGAGCGGATCGCCGGGCTGCGGCCCCTTCGCGTCCTGGGCGAGGGCCGCGGGCGCGGACGCCAGCAGCGCGCCGGCGACGACGGCGGACGAGAGCAATGTCGGGAACGAGAGCGAACGCATGAGCAACCTCCGGAGCCCCACTCTTGCGCGGTAGCCCCAATCAAGGGAACGAAGCGAGCGACGATAGCGACCCCGCAAGCGCCGGGCAGTGAATTCGACGAACGCCGCGAGCCGTGGGATCCCCGCAATCGCGCCGCAGCCTCGGATCGCCCGCTTCGCACGCGCAACGGCCCCGCGCGCATCGCGGATGGGCCACGACGGCAGGCGGCGCCGGGCACGCTCGTCAGCGCTGGTCAGTCGCGCGGAGCGATGCTTGGGCGGAGATCGACGGTCGGCGGCGTCCACGTCGCGGGGTCGGCCACGATCTGCTCGCCGCCGCGGATGTCCTTCACCTCGTGCGCGCCGCCCCCACCGCTCTCGGGTGGGAACCAGACGAACGGGATGCCGCGGCGCTGGGCGTACTTGATCTGCTTGCCGAAGCGCGCGGGCTCGTGGAACGTCTCGGCGGCGATGCCGCGGGCGCGCAGCGCATCCGCGACCGCGCGCGCCGCGCCGCGCGTCTCCTCGGACGGCAGCGTCACGAGCACGCACGTCGGGACCTTGCGCGACGCGGTGAGGAGCCCGCCCCCCAGCAGCTTCCCGAGCATGCGCGTCACGCCGATCGAGACGCCCACGCCGGGCAGCTTCAGCTTCCCGCCCCCACCGACCAGATCGTCGTAGCGGCCGCCCGAGCAGACCGCGCCGAGCGCCTCGAGGCCGACGAGCTGCCCCTCGTAGACGGTGCCGGTGTAGTAGTCCAGACCGCGCGCGATCGAGAGGTTCGCGACGACGGTGCCGCGCGGCAGATCGGCCAGCGAGTCCATCACGAACGTCAGCTCCGAGAGACCGCGATCGAGCAGATCACCGCGGAGCCCGAGTGTGTGCACGGCGCCTGCGAACGAGCCGTCCGTCGAGCGGATACGGCCCAGCGCGAGGCAGGTGTCCGCCACGCTCTCGGCCAGCCCCGCCTCGACGAGCATCGTGCGCACGCCCGTCTCCCCCACCTTGTCGAGCTTGTCCACGATGCGCAGCGTGCCCGCGAGATCCTCGATCCCGAGCGCCTCGTAGACGCCCTGCAGGATCTTGCGGTTGTTGATGCCGAGGACGAGCGGCGGCACGGGCATCGCGCCGACGCTCTCGACCAGCAGCCGCGCCATCTCCGCGTCGAAGTGCAGCGACAGGTCGTCCTGGTCCACGACGTCGAGGTCGGCCTGGTAGAACTCGCGATAGCGCCCGGTCTGCGGCCGCTCGCCGCGCCACACCTTCTGGATCTGGTAGCGCTTGAAGGGGTGCGCGAGCTGCCCACGGAACTGCTCCACGTAGCGCGCCAGCGGCACCGTCAGATCGAAGTGCAGGCCCAGGCCGGCGTCGCCATCGGCGTCCTGCGCGTGGAGCCGCCGCAGGACGTAGATCTCCTGGTCGGTCTCGCCCTTGGCGAGCAGGCGTTCGAGCGGCTCGACGGCGCGCGTCTCGACGGACGCGAAACCGTACAGCTCGAAGCGCCGCCGCAGCCCGTCCAGCACGGACTGCTCGACGATGCGCTGCTCGGGCAACCACTCGGGGAAGCCGCTGATCGGGGTGATCTTCGCCATGGCCCGACGTTACCGCGGCGCGAGCGGATGCAGGAGCAGTTGCAGCGCCTCGGCGCAGCCGCCGCGTAGGATGCGACGATGCACTCGCTCGCACGCCACGCGGCGCTCGCTCTGGCGACGCTCGTCCTCACCGCGGCGCCGCCGGCCCTCTTCGCCGGGGACGATGCGCCACAGCTCCCGAAGTGGAAGAAGGGCGTGCAGGAGGGCGTCGTCACGATCGACGGGCAGGAGGAGGCGTTCGTCGCGCTCGTGCCCAAGGGCTACTCGCCCAGGAAGGAGTGGCCGGTCGTGCTGCTCCTGCACGGCAACGGCGGCAAGGCATCGCGCTTCCTGAACTCCGTGAAGCCGGCTCTCGCCAAGAAGAGGCCACCGCTCCTGATCGCGCTCGAGCGCTGCGACAACAACCAGGACGCCATCGGCTATTGCGGCAAGTACCTCGAGGAGCTGCGCGCGCAGTTCTCGATCGACAGCGCGAACGTCTTCGCGCTGGGCTTCTCGGGCGGCGGCTTCCGCCTGTGGGACGACGTCGTCTGCAAGGCGGAGGAGCTGCCGAAGTACCGCGGCGTGATCCTGTTCGGTTCGGCGCGACAGAGCTTCGACCCGCCCGCGAAGCCGGAGACGGCGCCCACGGTGATCCTGGTGGGCGACCCCGAGGACAGCAACTTCACTGAGACCGGACCGGCCGCCGAGAAGGCGCTGACCGACGCCGGCTTCGAGTTCTTCGTCCTCGAGCACCGTGGTGGGCACTCGGTGCCGCGCAAGGAGCTCGAGGCGGTCTTCACGTGGATCGGCAACGTCGTCGCGGGCAAGAAGACCAAGCTCGCAACACGGCGCCTCAACGACGACGGGAAGAAGAAGAAGCGCTGACCGCGACGGTGTGCGTGCAGCGACGCCACCCGCATGGACAATGACGCGATGAGCGAACACGAAGGCGCAACCGGCCGCCATCTCGCGGAGCGCATCGCCGGCGCGGCGTTCCCGAGCTTCTATGTCGAGGATCTCGCGGCGGCGCGGGCCGCGAGGCGGGCGCGACGGAGCGCCGACCGAGCGACTGACGCAGCACTCACCAGGACGACCACGACGTGAAGCTCCCGACGATCGCCGCCCTCGTGCTGTGCACGGCGGCCGCCCACGCCCAGGACGCGCCGCCTCCGCTGCGCGTGGCGCCACGGGACGGCGCGACGTACGGGTTCGTGATCGACCGCCGCACGTCCGTGCGCCGCGGCCCCGCGTACACCTACGACGAGCCGCGCACGCGCAAGATCGTCAGCACGGTCCGCGTGCGGCGCGGCAAGAGTGAGTCGCCGGGCCGTGTCGTGTTGGACGTGACCTTCCTGCGCGTACACGGCTTCGAGTCCGGCGGCAGCCTCGACGAGGAGATCACGTTCGACCGCAAGGCCGACGACCCGCCCGGCGCCCGGCCGGAGACGCACATCGTCGGGCGCACCGTTCACGTCGAGGTCGAGCATGACGGCAAGCTGGTCGCCGTCCGCGGCGTGGACGAGGCCATGGGCGAGAGCTCCGTCGCGGCGGCGGCGGCGATCGGCGATCTGCGCGCGCTGGTCGCACGGCTGCCCGACGGCCCGCACCCGACCTGGACGACGAGCACGCTGGAGGGCCGCGGCCTCCTGCGCGTCCGGATCGAGGCGAAGCACGCGATCGAGCGCACGACCGACGCCGAGTCGCTGATCACCGTCAGCGGGAAGATCAACGCCGCTCCCGATGGTGCGGGCGCGTCGTTCGAACGGTCGTTCCGGGTGTCGCGCAGCGAGCGCACGGCGCGCTACCGCATCTCGCGCGATGACGGGCTGCCGCTTGAGGGCCGCGTCACGACCGACTACGCCGTCGAAGCACGGATGTCGGGCTCCGACATGCAGGTCGGCGTCGCGACCGAGACGGTCGTGACGGTCCGGCGCATCGCCGTGCCGGGCGCCGAGACGACCGGCGCGGCAGCACCGCGTCCGTCCCCCAGACCGCAGGGCGAGACGCGCAACCGCGGACTCCCCGCGTGGATCGGCACGCCCCGGGACACCGTGCGCAAACTCGCCGGTGAACCGACGCGCACGGGCAGCGGCCTGATGGGCGGAGCGTTCGACACGTTCGGGGAACTCGGCCTGGTCTACGAGTACGACGACGACGGCTTCGTGCGGCGCATCGCGGCGACCAAGATCTCGCACGGCGTGGCGTTCGCCGGAGAGCTGCTCGGCGTCTCCCTCGGCGCCCCGCTCGCGCGCGCGGAGCGGCTCTGGGGCGAGGCGACGTCACGGCGCACGACGCGCTCGAACTACGACGTCGTGCAGTTCGTCTTCGACGACCTCCTGCTCGACATCGAGGTGTGGCGCGAGGACGGCAGCGATCCGGCCTTCGGGGAGTTCGCGGCGGACACGATCAAGCGCATCCGCGTCACGAGCCGCGGCGGGCACTGACCCGCGGCACTCCGGCGGGCGTCAGCGACGCCGGAAGAGTCGGCGGCGGCGCAGCTTCGGGGGCCGCGGCACCTTGCCTCCGTCGAGCGTGATCTCGAGATCCGTCGCCAGTTCGGCCGGGCTCGCGTGCCGCTCCTCGCGGTCCTTCGCGAGCAGGCGCACGACGACGGACTCGAGGTCCTCGGACACGTCGTCGCGCAGCGAGCGCAGATCCGGGACGGGCGACTTGACGTGCCGTTCCAGCAGGGTGGCCGCATTGCCGCCGACATAGGGCGGGCGCCCTGTGAGCATCTGGAAGAGGATGCAGCCGAGCGAGTAGAGGTCCGCGCGGATGTCGAGCGTCTTCTCGTTGACCCAGTCGGGCGACTTGTAGCTCGTGGCGTAGTCGTCGGGCTCGAACCACGTCTCGCTCGCCGGCTTGCGGTGCGGACGCGCGAACGAGAAACCGCGCAGCTTCACCATGCCGGCGTCACCGAGGATCACGTGCTGCGGCGTCAGATTGCGGTGCAGGATGCCCACGGAGTCGATGTGCTCGAGCGCCCGCGCCACCGCGAGCGCGATCTGAATCGAACGGCGGACGCCGAACCACTCGCCCTCGTCGAGTGCGCTCGAGAGGCGACGCCCGCCGACGTACTCCGCCACGATGTACTGGTGGCCGGCGATCGACCCGGCGTCGATGGCAGAGAGGATGTTCGGGTGCCGCAGCTTCGACGCCGCGGCCACCTGGCGCTCGAAGCGCTGCCGGTAGGCCGGTTTCTCGGCCTCTTTGCGCGGCAGGATGGTCAGCGTGACGAGCCGATCGACGCTGACCTGGCGCGCGCGGTACACGAGCGCCCCGCCGCTGCGACCCATCTGCCGCAGCACCTCGTAGTTCCCGAATCGCTTCGGCTGCTCCGTGCCTTCCGCATCCACCATGGACGGCCAAGGCTACCCGGGA
>JAJRVY010000055.1 GCA_024277065.1 Planctomycetota bacterium | reverse complement strand
TGTAGCCTCGCGAGATGACAACCGGCCTCGTTCTCCGTCGCGCGTTCCCTGAGAGTGCTGCCCCGCCCGGGGCGGGTAGCATGCAGGCATGACGATCGGCGTCCTCTCGTCGTGCCCCCCTGCGCGGTCGTGGCGAGCGATCGTGCTCGGTCTGCTCGTCGTGCTCCACGTGGGCGGCGTCGCGCGGGCGGGCGTCGGCGCCGACCTCGCGCGCGCCATGCGGGAACGCGACGACCGCGCCCGCGCGAGGCTGCTCGAGGCCGCGCTGCGCGACGTGGACTCGGCGGACGCCGCGGACGTCGTTCTCTCGCGCCTGCTGCCGCGCGCGCGCAACGCGGTGGACACCGAGATCGGCGTGCACGCCCTCTCCCGCATGCGCGATCCCGCGGCGGTCACGCTCATCGCGCGCCGCGCGTCCGCAGCCGGCACGATCGGGCTGCGCGCCGACGCCATCGAAGCGCTCGGGCGCAGCGTCGCGGCCGGGGCGTCGTCGGCGCTGCTGCGGCTCGCCGGCGACGCTGACCCGCTCGTGCGCAGCGCCGCCGTGACGTCGCTGGGCGAGCGCCATCAGGAGCGGCACGACGACGCGCTCCGCGCCGCCCTCGACGACGTCGATTGGCGTGTGCGCTCTGCGGCGATCTGGGCCCTCGCCCGCCAGGGCCGCGACGATGCCGTGCCCGCGCTCGCGGCGCGCATGCGCAAGGAGAAGGGGCGGCTCGTGGACGACTGCGTCGCCGCGCTGCGCACGATCACCGGCGAACGGCATGGCGCGCGCCCGGGCCGCTACCTGCGGACGTGGGCCGCACGCACGGGCAGCCCGTCGCCGGACCTGGACGAGCCCTGGAGCGCCCCTCCCTCGTCGCTCGAGTCGCCGCTCCTCGACTCGCGCTCGCGACGCGTACTGATCGTGCTCTCCACCGGCGAGAGCATGACAGAGGAAGTGCAACCGCCGCCGCTCTCGGCGGCCGCCGCGGCGGCGCTGCTCGTCGCCGGCGAGGATCTCGTCCGGGACTACGACAACGCCAAGACCAAGATGGACATCGCGCGCGTCCACGCGCGGGCCATGATCCGCGGGCTGCGTGACGGCACGCGCTTCGACGTGGCCGTCTATGCGGCGTCTCCGACGTTCGCGTTCGGCGAGCTGGTCGAGGCGACGGCGCGCACGCGCAAGAAGGCGGAGACGCGCATCGCGCGCCTGTCTCCCGGCGGCGGCGGCAATCTGTCCGAGATGCTGCGGCGGACCTTCGACCCCAGCGGCAAGGACCCTCGCGGCGCAGCGCCGGACGCGGACGAGGGCCCCGACACGGTCGTCCTGTTCTCGGACGGGCGCCTGGCGTATCCCGGGATCGAGGACCGCAACCAGGTCGTGATGGCGCTGCGACGCTTGAACCGCGTGCGCCAGATCCGTTTCGTCGTCGTTTCGCTGCAGCCCGCGGACGATGCCGTGCTGAGCCCTCTTGCCGGCGGTCCCCCGGCGGGCATCACCATCCGGCTGCCATGATCCCGGAACTCGCTTCCCAGCGAGTGCTCGCCCGCTCACACTCGGGGCTGCCACGCGCCGTTCCCGCCCCCAACCGTCCCGAGGAGGCCGCCCCCATGAGTTCGAGGAGCATGCCGGCTGTCCTGTTCGCCTCCGTCCTGGTCGCATCGCTGCTGCCCGGTTGCGCCGGTGGCGGAGCGCCCGGCGACGGGCGCGCGGACTCGGCGGACACCCTGCGGACGTCGAGGGCGGCGTCCGACGCGCCGTTCGGAGCCGTCGAGATCCCCGATGTGGCGGGCCCGGACGAGCGCCTGCAGATCGGCATCGAGGCGACGCGCGGCCTCGACGACTTCGTCGCGAGCGACCGGGTCGTGATCGGGGAGCACACCACCGTGGACATGACGCGCACGCCGTTCCTGGCGATGTCGGCGTTCACCCTCAATCCCGACGACGTCCGGCGTACCGAACGCCGCGACGACACGAACGGCTTGCTGATCATCACGCTGACGAACCGCACCGGCGTGAAGACGCACCTGCCCTCGCTCCCGCAGGTGGAGATCGGTGGGCTGCTGTTCGTGGGCGTCGAACAGCTCGTACTGCGGTACTCGCTGCACACCGACATGCAGCGCCCGATCCGCCTGCGCGCTGTGGCCGAGCGCAAGGCCGTGTACCAGCAGATCGGCGCCGACCGGAACGAGCGCGGCGCTCGCGTGCTGCTCGAGATGGAGATCGCGGGCACCGGCGACGCGGCGCGCTTCTCCGAGCATGTGAGGGTCGATCCATAGCATCGCTGACGGACGCCCGCGGCCTTCTGTGGGGCGCTCTCGGGGGCGCTTGTGCGGCGGTCCTCGCGATCTGGGTTCTCGGCGGCCACCCGGGGCGCACGGACGACCGCATCGACGAGGTGCGTCGAGATCTCGTCACCGAGAGCCTGCGCCAGGCGACGTCGCGGGCCGCTCTCGCCGCGCGGCTGGACGCGCTCGAGCAGCGCGGCACGGGCACGCCCGTCGATCCCGGCGCGCGCAGGGCGGTGCAGGACATCGCTGCCGACCTGGTCCTGCTCCGCGACTCCCTGCGGCTGGAGCTGATGGCCGTGGACTCCGAACTGCAGCGGCTGACGGAGATCATCGACGAGGTGGCCGGCGGCATGGACGGCCCGGATCCCAGCGGTCCGTTGACGCCCGAGGAGGAGCCGCGCTGGGTCGTGCTCTCGGCGGATCCCGAGCCCGGTGTGCGCTTCTCGGCGCTCGTGCGTCTCGGGCGCGCCCGCACGGAGCGCAGCGTCCAGGCGTCCCTCGCGCGCCTTCGCGATCCCGCGGCGGAGGTCGTCTGGCAGGCCGCTTGCAACCTCGGCGCATTCCGCGAGCGCGGCGCGGCGCCGCAGATCGCGCGCCTGCTCTCACACCCTGCCGCTGTCGTTCGCGCCGCTGCCTACGCCGCCCTCCTGCGCCTGGGCGCCCCACCTGACACGGGCTACGCTGCCGTCGCTCCGGAGGCCGATCGCGCCACCGCCGCGGAGCGCCTCCGGGCCTGGGCCGAGGAGTGAAGGCGCTGCGCCTCGGCGCAGTGTGCGATTCGTCCGGTGACAGTGCCAGAATCTCGGATCATGTCGCTTCGCGCGCCGGTTTCCTGAACCGCGCGCCTCGCGCGTTCTAGCATCTGGGGCTTCCATTCAGGCATGCGGGAGATCCCATGAAGATCCATGAGTACCAGGCGAAACAGGTCCTGTCGGCGTACGGCGTCCCCACGCTGCGCAACGCCGTCTGCACGACGCCGGACGAGGTCGCGCAGGCCGCCCGCGAACTGGGTGGCGGCACGGTGGTCGTCAAGGCCCAGGTGCATGCCGGTGGCCGCGGCAAGGGCGGTGGCGTGAAGCTCGCGCACTCACCGGACCAGGCGCGCGCCGTCGCCGAGCAGATCCTCGGGATGACACTGGTCACGCACCAGACCGGTCCGGACGGCGTTCTCGTGCGGATTGTGATGGTCGAGGAGGGGTGCAAGATCGCGCGCGAGCTCTACGCGGGCATCGCGCTCGATCGTGCGTCCGGCCTGCCGGTGCTCATGGCGTCGGCCGAGGGCGGCGTCGAGATCGAGCAGGTGGCCGCAGAGAACCCCGAGGCCATCAAGAAGGAGGCGTTCGAGCCCGACCGCGGGCTGCTGGGCTTCCAGGCCCGCCGCCTGGCGTTCGCGCTGGGGCTCAGCGGCAAGAGCGTCGGCAAGGCCGCCAGGCTGTTCACGGCGCTCGCGAAGGCCTACGTCGAGAAGGATGCCTCCCTGGCCGAGATCAACCCGCTCGTCGTGACCGAGGACGGCGAGCTGATCGCTCTCGATGCGAAGATCGACTTCGACGACAACGGCCTGTTCCGCAACAAGGACGTGGCCGCGATGGCGGACGATGCCGAGGTCGATGCGCTCGAGGAGCGGGCCAAGGCGCTGGGCCTCTCCTACATCGCTCTCGACGGCAGCGTCGGCTGCATGGTGAACGGCGCGGGCCTCGCGATGGCCACGATGGACGTCATCCAGCACCATGGCGGCATGCCGGCCAACTTCCTCGACGTCGGCGGCGGCGCCACGCTCGAGAAGGTCACCGAGGCGTTCCGCATCATCCTCGAGGACGTCAAGGTGAAGGCCATCCTCGTCAACATCTTCGGCGGCATCATGCGCTGCGACGTCATCGCCGAGGGCGTCGTCGCGGCGGCCCGGCAGCTCGGGCTCTCGGTGCCGCTCGTCGTGCGCCTCGAGGGCACGAACGTCGAAAGGGGCCGGCAGATCCTCGCCGAGAGCGGGATCGCACTGACCGTCGCCAGTGACATGACCGATGCGGCGCGCAAGGTCGTCGCAGCCGCAGAGGGGAAGTAGCCATGTCGATCCTCGTCAACGCGAACTCCAGGATCCTGGTCCAGGGCCTCACCGGCGCCACCGGATCGTTTCACGCCAAGGAGTGCGCCGCGTACCACGACACGAAGATCGTGGCCGGCGTCACGCCCGGCAAGGGCGGCCTGGTGCACGAGGGCGTCCCGGTCTTCGACACCGTCGCCGACGCCGTGCGCGAGACCGGCGCGAACGTGTCGCTGATCTTCGTGCCGCCGCCGTTCGCGGCGGACGCCGTGATGGAGAGCGCCGATGCGGGCGTGCCGCTCGCCGTGTGCGTCACCGAGGGCATCCCGGCCATCGACGAGGTGCGTATCAAGCTCGCCCTCGAGGGTTCCGCGACGCGCATGATCGGACCCAACTGCCCGGGCATCATCACGCCCGAGGAGTGCAAGGTCGGCATCATGCCGGGCTACATCCACAAGAAGGGCCGCGTCGGCGTCGTGTCGCGTTCCGGAACGCTGACGTACGAGGCTGTCTGGCAGCTCTCCGAGCGCGGCATCGGCCAGAGCACGTGCCTCGGCATCGGCGGCGATCCGGTCATCGGCACGACGTTCGTGGACGCGCTCGCGCTGTTCCTGGAGGACCCGGGCACCGACGCCGTGGTCATGATCGGTGAGATCGGCGGCTCCGCGGAGGAGGAGGCGGCGGCGTTCTACACCGCCAGCGGCAGCAAGAAGCCCATCGCCTCGTTCGTGGCCGGTGCGACGGCCCCTCCGGGCAAGCGCATGGGCCATGCCGGCGCGATCATCTCCGGTGGCAAGGGCACCGCGGCCGAGAAGAAGGCCGCGCTCGCGGCCGCCGGGATCGGCGTCGCCGAGTCGCCGGCGGACATGGGCGTCACCATGGCGCGCATGATGGTCGAGCGCGACCTGGCTCCGGCGTCCGTCCTGGACTGAGAGGGACCATACTGGGAGTGCTATGGCCGGCAAACGGGAGGGTCGCGTGGCGCTCGGCATGCTGCTGCAGGCGGTGGGCCTCGCGCTCCTGCCGGCGGCGGTGTGGTACGGCATGAGCCACAACGACATCTACGCGGAACTGCTCCTCGCAGGGGTGGGCATCGCCCTGATCATGATGGGCCGCAACCTGCGCGCCTCGCGGATGGGCTGAGAGCCTCATGGAGCGCCGCGATCTGACCGCCACCGCCTGGATGGGGAGCCGCTGCGGCGCGGCGTTGCTCGTGCTGCTCGGGCTGTTCTTCGTCTTCCGCCCCGAGTGGCTGGGCTGGTCGAGGTTGGCGCAGGCGGTCGGCGGCGAGACGGCCCTGGTGTCGGCCGGGGTGGGGTGCGCGTTCCTCCTGGTGGCCGGCCTGGCGCTCGAGAAGGATCGCCTGCGCGTGCGCATGGCGGAACTGATGGACGGTCTGAACGACCTCCTCTACGGCAAAGACCACCGCCGCGACCGCGAGGCCGTCGAGATCCTGCTCACCTCACTGGAGTCCGCGGACCCCGCCGCTCGCGAGGTTGCGCACCGGCACCTCGTGCGGCTCACGGGCCAGCAGTTCGCCGCGGACCCCGCGGTGTGGCGGTCGTGGTGGGCGGCGCACCAGCGGACGTGGAGCCGCGCGCGACCGGCGGAGCCGACCGAGTGAGATCCGAACGCGGCGTGTCGTGGCAGGCGTGGGTGCTCTGCATCGCGCTACTCGTAGCGCTCGCCCTGTTCCTGCGCTGGGCGCTGCGTTCGGACGCGCAGGTGCTGTCGGACTCCATCGACGAGGCGCGCGATGCCCTGGTCGAGAACCGTGACGAGGACTTCCTGGCGTTCTTCGCGCCGGACGTCGCGTACCAGCGGGGCGGGAACTTCGACAGCCTGCAGCGGGATCTCTCTCGCTGGCACGGTTACGGCATCTCCGAGGTGTTCATCCTGAGCCGTGAGATCGAACTCGAGGACGACGGGGCGAGCATCCGGCTCGTGGTCGCCGTGGGTTCCGGGTTGCTGCAGATCGCGCGCGTGGACGTCGATCTCGAAGCGCAGAAGGACGCGGAGGGGGAGTGGCGTGTCCGCGCGTTCTCCTGGCGCCGTCCCTGAATCCACGGATTGTGCGCGGCTCATGAAGAGGCCGGGCTAGCATCCAAGGGCTCGCCCCCCGACATCGCGACATGTCCGCCCTGGAACCCTCAGACGCCCCTCCCGTGCCCGCGAGCGACAAGACGACGCTCGCCGGGTTGCTGCGTCCCATCGCCGCCGACATGGAGCGCGTGCAGAGCGTGCTGGCGGAGATCACGCAATCCCCGGCGGCCTACGTCGAGGGACTCGTCGCGCACGTGCGCGGCTTCGGCGGCAAGAAGCTGCGTCCGGCGCTGGTCATCCTGTCCGGTCGCGCGGTCGCGCCGGGCGGCGTGGGGGACGTGCATGCCCGTGTCGGAGCCGTCGTCGAACTGATCCACTCCGCGACGCTGGTGCACGACGACATCCTCGACGGCGCCATGATCCGGCGCATGAGGCCGACGCTGCACAGCATCGAGGGTGAGGAGATCTCCGTCCTTCTCGGTGACTTCCTGCTGGCGAGCGCCTACGCCGAGGCAGCGGCGCTCGAGGACAACCTGGCCTCGCGCTACCTCTCCAAGGTGACGCGCATCGTCTGCCAGGGCGAGATGCTGCAGATCCACAACCGCGGCAATCTCGAACTGACCCTCGAGTCGTACCTCGAGATCATCGAGAAGAAGACCGCCGTGCTCTACGCCGCGTCGTGCGAGTGCGGCGCGCGTTACGCAGGTGGCGACGCCGCGGCGGTGAGCGCGCTGCACGACTACGGCATGGGCCTCGGCATGGCGTTCCAGATCGTCGATGACGTGCTCGACCTCGTCGGCGACGAGGCGGTCGTGGGCAAGTCCCTCGGCACCGATCTAGCGCGCTGCAAACTGACGCTGCCGATCATCCACTTCCTTCGGACCGCACCTTCCGAGCGGGCCGCCGAGGTTCGCGCGATCCTCTCGGAGGGCCGCGGCGCCGAGGAAGCGGGCCGCATCCGCGCGGCAGTGATCGCCAACGGCTCCGTCGAGCACGCGATGGAGGACGCCCGCCGCCGCATCGGCGCCGCCATCGACGGTCTCGCGGCGCCCGCGCCGAGCGACACCCGCGACGTGCTCGCCGCGCTGGCGCAGTACACGCTCGCCCGCCGCCGCTGAGCCCGGCGCGGGGGCGGGGGCGGGCGCTCCATGGGGGGGGCGGCGGGGGCCGGCGAGAGGCGTTCCACGCGGGGGTGTGAGTCCGATCACGCGGCGGGTTCCCGTCCTGTCGTGACGCGGTCCGCTTCCGCGAGGGTTCGCGGGGGTGCTCTTCTACACTCGGGGGTTCAACCCGCGAGGAGCACCCCATGAGCGAAGGAAGCCGTTTCAACGCGCCCAGGACGCCGGTCCCGAGCGATCTCGACATCGCACAGGAAGCACCGATCGACCCGATCCTCGACGTCGCCGCGCGCGTCGGCCTGACGGCCGACGACCTCGAGATGTTCGGCACGTACAAGGCCAAGGTCCACCTGGACGTGCGCGACAAGTTCGCGGACCGCCCTCTCGGCAAGTACATCGACGTCACCGCCATCACGCCGACGCCGCTCGGCGAGGGCAAGACGACGACGACCGTGGGGCTCGCGCAGGGGCTCGGCCGCCTCGGCAAGAACGTCTTCACCTGCATCCGCCAGCCGTCCATGGGGCCGACGTTCGGGATCAAGGGCGGCGCCGCCGGCGGCGGCTACAGCCAGGTCATCCCGATGGAGGACTTCAACCTCCACCTGACAGGTGATCTGCACGCGGTCAGCATGGCCAACAACCTGCTCGCCGCCGCCATCGACAACCACATCCACCACGGCAACAAGCTCGACATCGAGCCGACGTCGATCACGTGGAACCGCGTCGTCGATCTGAACGATCGCGCGCTGCGCGGCACGGTCATCGCCCTCGGCGGCAAGCTCAACGGACGTCCGCGCGAGTGCGGTTTCGACATCGCCGTGGCGTCCGAGGTCATGGCCATCCTGGCGCTCGCCACCGACCTTGCCGATCTGCGCGGTCGCCTCGGCCGCATCGTGATCGGGACCAACTCCAAGAAGGAGGCCGTGACCGCCGAGGATCTCAAGGTGGCGGGCGCCATGACCGTCCTGATGAAGGACGCCCTCATGCCGACGCTCCTGCAGACTCTCGAGCACACACCGGCGCTCATCCACGCCGGGCCGTTCGCCAACATCGCGCACGGCAACTCCAGCGTGATCGCCGATCAACTCGCGCTGCGCATGTCGGACTACGTCGTGACCGAGTCGGGCTTCGGCGCCGACATCGGCATGGAGAAGTTCATGGACATCAAGTGCCGCGCGAGCGGGCTCTCGCCCGATTGCGTGGTGCTCGTCGCGACGATCCGTGCGCTCAAGATGCACGGCGGCTGCGGCAAGGTCGTGGCGGGCAAGCCGCTGCCGCCGGAACTCGTCGAGGAGAACCTCCCGGGCCTCGAGCGCGGCGCCGCGAACATGGTCAAGCACATCCAGATCGCCAAGCTGTTCGGCGTGCCGGTCGTCGTGGCGGTGAACAAGTTCAGCGCCGACACGGACAAGGAAGTCGAGCTGCTGCGCCGGATCGCCATCGAGGCCGGCGCCGAGGATGCCGTGATGACCGATCACTGGGCGCTGGGCGGCGCCGGCGCCACCGATCTCGCCGAGGCCGTCATGGCCGCCTGCGAGATGCCGAAGGACTTCCGGTTCCTCTATCCGCTCGACATGCCCATCGAGGAGAAGATCCGCACGATCGCCACCAAGGTCTACGGTGCCGACGACATCGTCGTCGAGCCCAAGGCCGCCCGGCAGATCGCGCTCTACGAGGAACTCGGCTACGGCAACCTGCCCATCTGCATGGCCAAGACGCACCTCAGCCTGTCCCACGACGCGAAGCTGAAGAACGTCCCGACGGGCTTCAAACTCCCGATTCGCGAGGTGCGCGCGAGCCTCGGAGCCGGGTTCGTCTACCCGCTGTGCGGCAACATGATGACCATGCCCGGCCTGCCCTCGCGGCCGGCGTTCGAGGGCGTGGACGTGGACCTCGAGACGGGTCGCGTCAAGGGCCTGTTCTAGGGGCTGTTCCGGGGGCTCTGGGCCACGGGCCGGGCCAGGGAGCGCGCCGGCCCGCCCGGGGGCGGCCGAGGAGAGACGAGCGACGGAACGTGGACGTTCACACTTGCGAGAGGTACTCACATGACGGCGAAGATCATCGACGGCAAGGCCATCGCGGCCGACATCCGGTCCGACGTCGGCGAGGGCGCGGCGAAGCTGCGGGCGGGGGGACTCGTCCCTGGGCTGGCGACGGTGCTCGTCGGCGATGACCCGGCGTCCCACAAGTACGTCGGCATGAAGCGCAGGATGTGCGCCGAGGTCGGCATCGAGAGCTACCACAACGAACTTCCGGCGGACGCCACGCAGGAAGACGTGCTGGCGCTCGTCGAGCGGCTCGCCACCGACCCCGCGGTGCACGGCATCCTCGTACAGCTCCCGCTGCCGAAGCACATCGACGAGGAAGCCGTGCTGAACGCGGTGCCGCTCTCCAAGGACGTGGACGGCTTCCACCCGCTGAACATCGGCGCCCTGGCCATGAAGGGCCGCGAGGGCGACTTCATCCCGTGCACGCCGCACGGCGTGATCGAGCTGCTGAAGCGCAGCGGCACCGAGATGTCGGGCGCCTCGGCCGTGGTCCTGGGCCGCTCGAACATCGTGGGCATGCCCGTGGCGCTGCTCCTCGTGGACCAGAACGCGACCGTGACCATCTGTCACTCGCGCACGAAGAACACCCCCGAGCTGTGCCGCAACGCCGACATCATCGTCGCCGCGATCGGTCGGGCGCGCTTCGTGAGAGGCGACTGGATCAAGCCCGGCGCCACGATCATCGACGTCGGCACCAACGTCATCGACGACGCCACGCGCAAGAGCGGCAAGCGCCTCGTCGGGGACGTGGACTTCGACGCCGCGGTCGAGGTCGCGGGCGCGATCACGCCGGTTCCCGGCGGCGTCGGTCCGATGACCATCGCCATGCTGCTCCAGAACACGCTGCGCGCGGCGTCGCGCTGCGCTTGAATCGCCGCCCCTTCGCCGTGCGGGCTACAATTCCGTCCATGGAAGCGGACATCGAGCAGATCCTGTTCACGCGCGAGCAGATCGCCGAGCGTGTCAAGGAGCTCGCGGCGCAGGTCATGGGCGTCTACCGCGAGAAGGATCTGACCGTTGTCGTGGCGCTGAACGGTGCGTTCGTGTTCGCCGCCGACCTCGTGCGCAATCTCGTGGAGCACGTCGAGATCGTTTTCGTGCGTGCCCGCTCGTACGGTGACGGCATGTCGCCGCAGCACGAGGTCACGGTCGAGATCTGCGACGACGTGGAGTGGGACGGCCGGCACGTCCTTCTCGTCGAGGACATCGTGGACACGGGCAACACCATGCAGCGGCTGATGGCCGAACTCCTCGCGCGTGGCGCCGCATCCGTGCGTGCCTGCGCCTTCCTCGACAGACCCACGCGACGTGAAGTCGAAGTCGATGTCGCTTTCGTGGGCTTCAGGCTCGAGGGCCCCGAGTTCGTCGTCGGGTACGGGCTGGATCTGGCTGGGCACTATCGCAATCTGCCCTACGTCGGCACGCTGCGGCGTGAACTCCGCGGCGGCTGACCGGCGGCGAGAACGAATACCGCACGATGGCCGTCTTCGAGCGCGACTACATGCGTCCCCGCAAGCCGGGCCTGCGGCTGCCCGAGACCTGGACGTGGCGCCTCATCATCCTCTGTTGCGTCGTGTGGTTCGTGCAGATGGCGGCGCGGTTCTGGTTCCACACGCCCATCGACACCTGGTTCGGGCTGTCCGCGGCGGGGCTTGCCAAGGGCAAGCTGTGGACGGTCCTGACGTATGCGTTCCTGCACGGGGGCTTCGGCCATCTGCTCTGGAACGGGTTCGGCATCTGGGTGTTCGGCGGCATCCTCGAGCGCGCGATGCCCCGCGCGGACTACGTGCGCCTGACGGTCTGGGCGGCCGTCGCCGGGGGGCTCGGATACCTGCTGGGGGACCTCGTGATGGGCACCGGCGGGTACGTCATCGGCGCGTCCGGCATCCTCTCGACATACCTTGCACTGGCCGCGCTCCGTTTCCCACGGACGCCGATCAGGTTGATGCTGTTCCCGTTCTTCTCGTTCCCGCTGTGGGTGCTGGCCGTGGTCGTGTTCGCCGGCGACATCCTCGGCGCCGGTTCGCGTGGCGCGACGGAGATCGCGTACTGGGCCCACATCGGCGGCGCTGCCTACGGCGTCGTCGTGTTCCGCTACGGCGTTCTGCCGCGCTGGTCCCTGCCGCGCCTTCGTCTGCGCGGCGGCGGTGACGGGCTCCCTCGTCCGACGCGCGCCGCGAAGAAGGAGGAGGCCGACCGGGAACGCGTCGATGCGCTCCTGGACAAGATCAACCGTGACGGCATCGGCGCGCTGACCGACGCCGAGCGACGCTTCCTGAACGACGCCTCACGCCGCTATCACTGACGTCGCTGTCACTGTGAGCGCGTCGCCGCGCGCTTCCGCAGGACGAGGCGCACTTCCACCTCGTCTTCGCCCTCGAGCGCGACCTTGCGGTACGCGTTCTCGTAGCCGCGCAGCCGGCCGGTCACGTCGAACTGGTTGTGGCCGTAGATGTGCACCCGCCGATCCTCGGTCTCGTGGATGAGCGACGCAGGGATCCAGATCGGGAAGCCGATGATGGTGCCCCAGGTGCCCCAGTCCTCGCGCAGCCGCGCGCCGATGTTGGTCTGGCGGGACCATAGCTGTTCGACGTGGTCGTACTCGACCGGCATGCGCAACGGGGACGTGCCGAGCGGCACGTCGTTCCAACGGACCTCGGCGCCCGGCGGCTCGGTGCGGATCACGACATCGGTGGTGAGCAGGTTGTCGGACTCGTTCTGCAGGTACCACTGGGACTGACAGCCGGCGAGCGCCAACGCGATGACGGCCGCCACGGCGGACTTCCAGCGAGCAGTCATGAGCTTCCCCCTCGTCGTGTCCGGGGCACCGCGACCGTCGGCCGACCGCGACGTCCGCGCTCGTCACCGTCGTCTCCGCGTGGGACTACTTGCCGGCGCGCCGCCGGGACTGCAGGACGGTGATGGCCGTGATGTTGACGATCTCGTCCACCGAAGAGTAGTGATTCAGCACGTTGGCGGGTTGTGAGAGGCCCAGCAGGACCGGTCCGATGACGGCCGCGTCGGCGAGGTGCTGCACCAACTTGTAGGCGATGTTGCCCGCCTGCAGGTCCGGGAACACGAGCACGTTGGCGTCGCCCTGGATGGCACTCATCGGGAATGCCTTGCCGGCGAGCTCCGGCACGAGCGCCGTGTCGGCCTGCATCTCGCCGTCGATGACGAGCGTCGGGTCGCTGAGTCGCGCGAGTCGCACGGCCTCACGTGCCGCGGCGCTCCGCGGGTGATCGACGGAGCCGAAGTTGGAGAACGACAGCACGGCGATGCGCGGTTCCGTCGCGAAGTAGCGCCGCACGGCGTGGCCGGCGTTGACCGCGATCTCGGCCAGGGTCTCGGCGTCGGGCTCGATGTTGACCGTGGCGTCGGCGAAGAACATCGCCTTGTTCTCGAGCGCCAGCATGTACATGCCGCTGACGCGCTTGACGCCCTCGCGCAAACCGATGATCTGGAGCGCCGGACGGATCGTCTGCGGGTAGCTGCGGTTGAGGCCGCAGACGAGGCCCTCGGCGTGTCCCTTGCGGATCATCATCAGTCCGAAGTTGAGCGTCTCGCAGATGGCGCGACGCGCCTGGCGGGGCGTCAGGCCCTTGCGCTGGCGGAGCTGCCAGAGCTCGTCGGCGTAGTCCGCGAGGTGCTCGTCACTGGCGACATCGACGATCTCGACGCCCGGCAGATCGATGCCGAGGGACTCGATCTTGGCCCGGATGGCCGCTTCGTCACCGACCAGCACCGGGATCGCGATGCCGTCCGCGACCAGGATCTCGCAGGCGCGCAGCACCTTCTCTTCCTGCGCCTCGGGGAACACGATGCGAGCGGACTTCTGACGCGCCCGGTGGAGCACGGTCCGCATGGCTTCGCGGCCGCGGCTGATGCGTGCCGCGAGCTGCTCGCGATAGCCGTCCCAGTCGGTGATCGGCTTCATCGCGACACCCGTGTCGCAGGCGGCCTTGGCCACCGCCGGCGCGACCCACGTGAGGACGCGCGGATCGAACGGCTTCGGGATGATGTAGTCGCGGCCGAACGAGATCGCCTGTCCACCGTAGGCGCGGCGCACGGAGTCGGGGACGTCCTCCTTGGCGAGCGCCGCCAGGGCTCGCGACGCCGCCATCTTCATCTCCTCGTTGATGCGCGTTGCGCGCACGTCGAGCGCGCCGCGGAAGATGAAGGGGAAGCCGAGGACGTTGTTGACCTGATTGGGGTAGTCGCTGCGGCCCGATCCGTAGATGACGTCCTCGCGCGCGGCGTGGGCGGTCTCGAACGTGATCTCGGGGTCGGGGTTGGCCATGGCGAGCACGATGGGGTCGCGGTTCATCGAGCACAGCATCTCGGCCGACACGGTGTTCGCCTTCGAGAGCCCGAGGAACATGTCCGCGCCCTGCAGCGCATCGGCGAGCGTCACCTTGTCGGTGTCCTGGGCGAAGCGCTCCTTGAACTCGTTCATGCCCGAGTCGCGGCGCGTGGTGATGATGCCCTTGCTGTCCGACATGAAGATGTTGGAGCGCTTGGCGCCGGCTGTGATGAGCATCTCGGCGCACGCGATTCCGGCGGCGCCTGCGCCGGCGACGACGATGACCAGGTCCTCGATCTTTTTGTCCACCATGTCGAGCACGTTCAGGACGGCGGCGGTCGAGATGATCGCCGTGCCGTGCTGGTCGTCATGGAAGACGGGGATGCCCATCTCCTCCTTGAGGCGGCGCTCGATGTGGAAGCACTCAGGGGCCTTGATGTCCTCGAGATTGATGCCGCCGAACGTGGGCTCAAGGCGTCTGACCGTCTCACAGAAGGCATCGACGTCGGTCTCGTCGATCTCGATGTCGAAGACGTCTACGTCGGCGAAGCGCTTGAAGAGCACGCCCTTGCCCTCCATGACGGGCTTGCCCGCGAGGGCGCCGATGTTGCCGAGCCCGAGCACCGCCGTACCGTTGGAGATCACGCCCACCAGATTGCCGCGGGCCGTGTAGCGGTACGCGTCGAGGGGCTCCTTGGCGATCTCGAGGCAGGGGATCGCGACGCCGGGCGAGTACGCGAGCGACAGGTCGCGCTGCGTCACGCAGGGCTTGGACGCGACGACCTGGATCTTCCCGGGCCGGTGTCCCTCATGGTAGTCGAGTGCATCACGCTCCAGATTGCGCGCCATCGGATTGTTCTCCCGTCGTGAGGTGCCGGTGTCGCCCCGGGACCAGCATGTCCCGTCGCAGGCGTCGTGATCTTCCGCGTGGAGCGAGGATCCTAGACCGGGCCTCGCAAAGCACCGTGAACGTCCGGAGCGCGCCGTGCGACGTGTGTCACGCCCGTTCGCGCCGCGTTCGGGCGACGTCGATCCAGCCTCCGGATCTCGATCCGACACCGGGACGTTCCGTTCACGTCTCGGTCTCCACGAGGGCGCCGCGCGTGACCCGTCCGGCGCGCCGCGGGCCGTGTGGCCCCGCGGGCTCTACTCCTTCGAGATATCCGGTTTCGCGGCGCCCTGCCGGACCACCACGAAGCGGTCGGCGGGCAGGTCCGCGTAGCTGTCCACCGAGCGTTTCGCGTCGGGCCAGCGCACGACCAGCCGGTCGATGCGCGCGGCCGCCCCCAGCCCGAAGCACGCCTCGGGCGGGTCCTGATGGCCCGCGAGACCGGAGCCGCTGCGGATCTCGCGGATGAGCGTCCGTCCGCCGGCGGTCACCTCGATGCGCGCGCCGACCCCGCTCGTGTTCGCCGCGCCGCTGCCACCGCCCACGAGCCGCACGTTCAGCCAGTGGTTGCCGCTGCGACCTGCGACGTCGTTGCGCAGGAGCCCGACCTGATTGACCTCGAGGCCGCCCATGAACTCGTCGCGGTGGGCCTGGCTGAGGCGCATGAACGAGCGCCCGATCAGGATGTACACGTCGCCGTCGCGGTCGTAGTCGCCGAGGGACAGGCTGCCGCAACCCTCCCAGACCACGCCGAGATCGTCCGCGACGTCGGCGAACGAGCCGTCCTCCTGCTGTTCGTAGACGCGCAGGAACTGACCGTCGGGGTAGTCGCCCGACGCGATCACGAGATCCAGGCGCCCGTCGTTGTCGAAGTCCGCCATCGCGGTGTGCAGGTCACCGTTGTTCCAGCGCTGCTCCTCGCGCCGCGCGCGCGCCGGAAGAATGTCGGCCACCGTCTTGCGCAGGAAGCCGTTGCGCTGATTGACGAGCAGCGCCGAGAGGTCGCTCGACTCGCCCGCCCACGCGTGTGTGATCTCGCCCAGCAGCAGATCGAGGTCGCCGTCGTTGTCGATGTCGCCGACCGCGCAGTCGAACGTGTTGCCGTTGGATCGGAACGGCGCCTCGTCGTCGCGGCTCTGGCCGCGCTTGCGGTAGATCTCCTTGAGCCACTGCGGATAGCGGCCGTGCTGGATCGCGTCGCCGGCGAACATCGTCTCGCGGCCGACCTCGACGAACGTGCCGTCGCCCTCGTTGCGCCACTGACGGTTCCACTGCCGGCCGTACGAGAGCGCGAGGAGGTCCTGATCGCCGTCCCCGTCCACGTCCGCGTGGGTGACGCCGTACGTGGGGCGCGACGACGTGGCGAGCCCGGGTTGCGGCACGGTCATGAGCCCCGCGGCCTCGGTCCCGTCTGCGAACGCCCCGCGCCCGTCGCCCATCCAGAGACGATCGACGCCGCAGCCGTAGAGCACGCCGTAGCGCCGGTACTCGCGGCCCTCGAACAGGTCGAGGTTGCCGTCGCCGTCCACGTCCACGATGGCCAGCGCCATCACCGGGCCCACCGCGTCCTGCGCCGTGTAGCCCGACGCGGCGGCGCGCGTGAAGTGTGCCGCGCCGTCGTTCAGGTAGACGCGCGAGCGCAGCCCGTGGTCGGCCTCGGGCACGGCGACGAAGCGTTCCCCGTCGAAGTACTCCCACGCCGACTTCACGCCCCACAGCGCGTCCTGGTCGCCGTCGTTGTCGATGTCGGCGAAGTAGAGGTACTGCGGCGCGAACGGCCCGCTCTTGGCCTTCTTGCGCCGCAACCTGCCGTCGTCCGCGACGGGGATCGTCTCCACCTCCGGGAACGCGATGCCGTGGCCCTCGAGCAGCTTGAACTTCTTACCGTTCTTCTTCGACAGGTACACGTCGCGGCGGCGCAGGACGAGGTCCCAGGCGCCGTCACCGTTCAGGTCGGTGAAGACGCAGTCCTTGGCCCGCTGCCCCGTCAGGCCGACGTCGTCCGCGACGTCGGTGAACCAGCCCTCTGCAGGCGCAGGCGCTGTGGCCGTGGGCTCGGTGTCCTGCGCACGTGCGCTCCCGAGCAGCGTGAGGGCGAGGGCGAGGGGCGGTGCGAGCAGACCCGCGACGACGAGGCGTTTCTGTGTGAACATGCGCGACAGGATAGCCCTCGGAGGAGCGCGGCCATGGTCGAGATCACGGGACGGTACGCCGGAGACTTGCGCGTCGAGGCCGTGCACGGCCCGTCGGGCGCCACGATCACACTCGATGCGCCCACGGATCACGAGGGGCTCGGCCGCTCGTTCTCGCCGACGGACCTCGTCGCGACGGCCCTCGGTGCGTGCGTCGTCACGGTCATCGCCATCGTCGCCCGCCGCCGCGGCGTGGACATCGGCGAGCCGACGTTCCGCGTGACGAAGGAGATGGTGGCCGATCCCGGGCGCCGCGTCGGCCGGCTGGCCGTGACGGTTCGCCTGCCGGCGTCGATTCCGGCCGCCGAGCGCACGGTGCTCGAGCGCGCGGCGCACGCCTGCCCCGTGGACCGCAGCCTCGGCGCGCACGTCACGCGCGAGATCACGATCGAGTACGACTGAAGCTCAGCGGCCGAGGCGGCGGCGGGCCTCCGCGGCCTGTGGCGTGTCCGGGTACTTCTCGATGATCTCGTTCCAGTACTTCTCGGCGATGTCCCTGCGCCCGGCGGCGAGGGAGTTCTCGGCCATGCTGAGCAGGGACTTCGCACGCTTCTCGCTCTTGTTCCGGTCGCGCCGGGACGCCTCGGCCGCGGCCGCCGCGTCTCGTTCCCTGCGGATCTCCGGGTCCGTGCGCACGCGCTCGAGGAGCTGCTCCGCCTCGCCGCTCGCCGAAGCGCCCGGCCAGCGCTCGACGAACGCCGCCAGAGCGGCCTCGGCCTCCGCCCACTTGCGCTCCTCGAACAGCGCCCGGGCTGCCTTCCATGCGGGCCCGGCCTCGGCGTCGATCACGCCCTGATCGACGGACGCCTCGCCCGCCACGGCGAAGCGCACGCTCTGAACGCCTGCGCGCACGATGATCTCCGCGCGCCGGGTGCCGCCGCCGCGCGGTCGGAACTCGATCGCGAACGTGCCGTAGCCGCCGGCCTCGATCGTCTTGCGGGGAGCCGCCACGACGCGGAACTCGGCGGCGTTCGCGCCGCTCACGGTGACCGTGCGTGCGTTGCACGAGAGGTCCTCCGCGCCGCGGTTGAACAGCTCGAACACGCGCGTCAGCGTGCCGCTCTCACCGGCCTTGCCGAACAGCGTGCCGTCGAACGTCGAGGGCTCCTCGTCGCCGTCGGCCACGCGCACGCCGCGGCCCTCGACGACGATCCCGCCGACGGGTGCCGGCGGCGGGCCGCTGGTCACCCAGACGGAGATCGTCTCGCGGTCCGAGAGCTTGCCGCTGCGCGCGGTCAGCGCGATTTCGTAGAGCCCCGGCTTGTCGAACGTGTGCGTCGTCTCGGCATCGTGCGGGAGCTTCTTCCAGTCCGCCGCCGCGCCCTTGGGCGTGGGAGTGTAGAACTCCCAGCCGTACTCGAGCTTGCCCGTCGCGGCGCTCGATCCCTCCGCCGACACGGTGACGGTCAGCGGCGCCGGTCCGACGAGCACGTCGCTCTCGATGTGCGCCGTGACGCCCGTCTGCTTCGCCACGAAGTCGATGCGCTTGGCGGCGTAACTGTTGCCGGCCGTCGCGTCCGAGGCCATGAAGGTCACGGTGTACGTGTCGGCAGCACCCTTGGGCACATCGAACGTGAAGAGGTTGCCGTCGAGTGTTCCGGGCTCACCGGCGCGCTTGTAGAAGCGCACGGGCTGGCCCTCGGGATCGACGGCGCGCAGGGGGAGCGTCACCGTGGTGCCCGGCGTCACCAGGAGGTCCTGCAGGTTCAGCAGCACCGGCCGCCGGTTGGCGGTGGGGGAGGTGTACGCGTAGTTGCCGGGGCTCTGGCCGTTGGGGGGAAGGTCCTTCTGGATCTTGCGGAAGACGTTGACGACCGCCGGGTTGCCGTCGTGCGCGCCGTTGTTTGCGACGAACACGAGAGCGGTGCGGCCCTCGGGCAGCGCGTCGTCCCACGGCACGCGGACGATCCAGGTCCCCGGTTCATCACCGGGCTCGCAGGTCGTCTCGTGATTGCCGTAGAGCAGCGCCGGGCGCACGGTGACGTCACGCCCCTGGAGGTCGTACGAGGCGTTCGTCGAGAGCCGTATCGTCACGTCCTGCCCCGGCTCCTGGAGCACCAGCACGGTCTTCTCGAGGGCGTACACCTTCGTGCCGCCCTCGATCTCGACGTCGTCCAGGATCGCCTCGGGCGGGAGCACGGTCATGTCCTGCGCCATTTGGATCATGCCCCGCATGTGCGCGAGCTCGTCGTAGCGATGGAACTCCAGCGCGAGGTTGCCGCGCTCGCCGCCGGCGTGGCCGTACTTGCCCTGGAACTGGTCCTCGCGGCCGAGCGCGCGGTAGGCGATCCGGTGCCGCAGCTCGCTCTCGTAGGGCACGTCGTAGGGGAGCGACGCCTTCCACATGTAGAGCAGCGCCGACGGATACAGCCCGTTGCGTTTCAGGATGCGCTTGGACTCGGGGGGCAGGTAGCCGCCGACGATCATCATCTTGGTGATCGCCATCGTCTCGCTGTTCGATGAGCCGACGGAGTTGAAGATCGTCGGCGCGAGTGCGATGAAGAGGTCCTTGGTGCGGTCGGCCCACTCCTCGGTGTAGGACGCGTGTGCCGGGCCGGTCACGAGGCAGTCCGCGAAGTAGATGCGCTCGTAGGTGGTCGTCATCTGCAGGCCGTAGCCGTTCACGATCGTGTGCGCCATGCCGGTCGTGGACTGGTGCACGAAGTTGATGCCGCAGCGCTGCAGGTCGCCCGTCTTGCGGCGTTCGACGAAGTGCATGATCTGATCGCCCACCTTGCCGCGCAGTTGCACCGCGTCGCCCGCGGTCGTCTGCCACGATGAGCGCACGTACCCGTGCAGGCCCGACCAGCTCGCGTAGACGTCGTCCCACATGCCGGCGAACCGTTGCGACGGCTCGGAGAGCACTTCCCACTTGATCGGCTGCCCCTCCGTCAGCGGACCCGCCGGGTAGATGCGCTCGGCCACCGGCGTCGGCTGGAGCGTGATCGTCTTCTGCTTCTTCTCCTTCCCTTCGTGCACCAGCGTGCCGACGCCCTCGATCGGTGTCTCGTCGTCGCGCCACACGCGCCATTTCTGTTTCGGGTAGTAGGGGTTGATGATCTCCGGCCCGTCCGGTACCTCGGCCGCCACCGGCTCGGGTTGGACCTCTTCGAGCGCGAGCAGCTTCTCCCGCGTGCGATTGCGTCCGTACTCGGTGTCCGGCGCGGACGCCCGCAGCTCCGCGAGCTTCTTCTTCATCTCCTCTCTCGGGCGTCCCGAGACGATCTTGCGGTAGGTCTCGCGCGCGGCCAGCTCCGCGGACCAGTGCTCGGCCTTGCCGAGTGCCGCGAGCGCGGCGGCGAGATCGTCGGCGGCGTCCGTGTCGTCGAACATGCCTGCGAGAGCCACGCAGCGGTCGTAGCGCTCGAAGGCGCGATCACGGGCGAGGTAGCTCGAACGCGCCGTGAGCGTCGCGATGGTCTGCGTCTCGGCGGCGAACCACGTCCTCAGCGCGTCGAGGATCTTGCTCCGCAGCTTCTCGTACTCGGCGCGCGGCTCGAGATCCGGATTGCCCTCGAGTTGGTCCATCTCCTCGTACACCGCTTCCCAGTCGGCGTCGGTGGCGGCGGCCACGAGGTCCTCGAGCTCGGGCGTCTTCGTGCGCGCCTCGAAGCGCACGGGGGCGCGTTCGCTGACGGCGAGCGCGTGCTGGATGACGGCCTTGTGCGCCGGCGTGCCACCCGAGTGCCCGCTGTCCTTGATCTCGATGTAGCGCACGTCCTCGATGACCTGCTGCATCACGAGGGCGTGCATGCGGCAGGTGCGGCGACGCTCCTTCAAGATCTGACTCTTGACGAACTCGGGCGTCTCCTTCTCGCCCGCGAGGACGTAGTACGTGCACGGCGGGTACTTCACGCGTCCGATGGACGCCGTGGTCGAGGCCGCGATCAGCGCGGCGGGCGTGAACGCGCCCTTCGTGCGGACGTACTCGCGCATGGCCGCGGCGATGCCCATCCCGCCCGACGAGTGGCCGTAGACGACGATACGGTTCGTGTCGATGGGCAGCTCCTCCTCGTCGAGCAGCTCGTTCATGGCGTCCATCGTGTACATGTTGGGAGAGAGCACGATGACGGGGTGCGCGGTCGTCGAGAGCTTCGAGAAGCCGCCGAGCATGCCCTTGCCCGATGCGCCGTCCTTGCCGCCGTGGTAGACGATCAGCAGCGGCACCTTCTGGCCCTTCGGGATGCCGTCTGGCACGAACAGGTGGAACTCGGCCACCTCGCCGGGCTCGTGCTTCTTGAAGTAGCCCGTCTCGGGTGGCTCGCCCTCGCCTTCGTGGCGTACCGTGATCGTGCCCTTGCTCGGCGTCTCGCCGGCCCACGGGGACTCGTAGATCTCGGTGTTGTGCAGCGTCGGCTCGTCGGCGGCGAGGGTGGCGACACCGCAGAGGGCGATCCCTGCGAGGAGGGTGGGCACACGACGCAATTGCATGGTCTCTCCGTTCGATGGCGCGCACCCCGCCGTGGCCGCGGGTGGCGTCGCAGCGGGCATGCTATTCAAGAACCCCGCCGAGCGATCGAAGTCGCGGCGCCCCGTGGCCGTCTGCCGACGCCGCGCCGTCAGCGGGTCGTCGCCGTGCCCTTCCTGCCGCGGCGCGCGCGGTAGCGCAGGGGCACGATGTGCTCGAAGGCGCCGATGCCTGCGATGAGCAGCATCGCGCGCACCTCGTGGCGTGCGCTCCTGCTCTTCACCACGTCGCCGTCGATGAGGCCCTCGTCGTCGAGCGCCGCGCCGAAGTCCTGGCGCGTCAACGTGATCCGCACGCGCACTCCGCCGGACGTGCGCGCCGACTTCAGCCGCAGCGCTGCGCCGACGCCGTCACGGGCCCGGCCGCGGTCGTCGAGTGTGAAGCGCCGCACGACGCCGCCCACGTAGAGCACGGCCGCGCGCCCGGAGACGCTCACGCCGTCCGGCAGATCGAGCGAGCCGGTCATCCTCAGCGTGTCCCGACCCACGCGCTTGAAGTTGCGGCGCACGCGCAGCTTGGCGACATCCAGAGACGCCCTGTCCGCGGCGCGCAGGCCGAGCGGCGTGAGCGCCTCGTCACCCGGGGACAGCGGGTCGAGCGCGGCCTCGAGATCGTTCGGGAAGCCGTCGCCGTCGCGGTCCGCGGTGGGGTTCTCCACGACGTCGAAGGCGACGTCGAAGTCGGTCGCGCCGATGCCGTTCGTGGCGCGCAGCGTCACGACGGTCTTGGTCGGCGCGCCGGGAGTGCCCACGACGAAGGCACCCGCCTCCAGCAGCAGCCCGCGCGGCAACGCGCCGGACACGGTGACGACGTCGATCGGCGGCGTGCCACGTACGTCGAGCGCAAGCCGCGTGGCGACGCCCTCGCGCAGCGCGACCGTCGTGCGCCCGGCGTAGTGCGGCGCCGTCGGCTCGGGCGGCCCGGCGCCGAACTCGTGGGCCCCCGCGTCCACGCGCGCCCCGGCCACGCGCACGTTGCCGCGCACGTCGAGCTCTCCCGCGCCCGGTACGAACTCCGCCTCCCCCGCGTCGATGGCCGGCGAGCCGCTGCGCAGCCGCAGGTCGGGCGCGGCGCGGTCCGTGCTCCGCAGGAGCGGGTCAGCGAACAGCGACGCCGCGTCCTGGCCCGTCGCCTGACGGAAGGCCACGAAGTCGGCGAACTCCTTGCCGTGCCACACGAAGGCCCCCTCGCCCGTCGGCGCGAAGTAGACGTTGCCGCGCAGCGCATTGTCGAACGTGTGGGCGGACTTCATGTAGCTCGTCACGAGCAGTCCCTGCGCACCCGCGACGATCACGTTGCCGGTCACGACGTTGTCGTGTGCCTGGGCGATCGCGATCTCGCCGGTGCCCGAGCGCGCCGTGTCGTTGGCGAAGAGCGTGTTGTTGCAGAACACGCAGTCCTGCGTCGTGCCGACCTTCCTCGAGTAGCCCCCGAACGTCAGACCGACGACGTTGTTGGCGTACAATAGGTTGTTGCGCACGACGATGCCCGTGGCGCTGCCCGCCGCGTGTTCGCTGGCCACCTCGATGCCGAGATCGCACCGATAGACGACGTTGCGCTCGATCACGATGTCGCGCCCACCGTCCACGTAGATGCCGCCCGCCGACTGCTCCCCGCCGTACGTCGGGTTCGCGCCGGACGAGCAGTCGTGGACGACGTTGTCGGCGATCACGCCGTTCCGCGCGAAGTCGTCCACGGGCGCCGTCTTCTCGAAGCCGATGGCGACGATCCCGATGTTGTCGTTGTCGTGGACGCGGTTCTGCGTGATCGCGAAGCCCGCGACGTTGCCGTTGACGGTCAGCGCCTCGCTCTGGCCGAGCGTGCAGTCGCGCACCGTGTTGCCGCGGATGACGAGGTCGGTCAGCGGCGACGTCGCGCGGCCGTAGACGGCGATGCCCTGCGCGTTGCGTTCACCCGACCCCGTGTTGGCGATGCCGTGCACGTCGTTGTCGATCAGCTCGACGTGGGACATCGCGCCCGTCGTGTGCGTGACGTAGATGCCCACGACGAAGTCGCGTCCGCGCGTCGTCGTCAGGTTGCGCACGTCGAGGCCCTGGATGCGCACCCAGCTCTGGTCCGTGATGTCGATGGCGAAGGACTCCGCGCGCGGCACGGCGAGTCCGGCGGCGTCCAGCACGACGGCGCCGTCGCCCGCCGGCTCGAAGGTCGTGAACCCGGCCGCCGCCGACCCGGACACGCGGATCGTGACGAGCTCCCGATACGTTCCCGCGTGAATGAGCACCGTGCTGCCCGGCGTTGCCGTGTCCGCCGCCTTCTGGATCGTGCGCCAGGGGTGGGCGGCGTCTCCCGCGCTCCCGTCGTCCCCGTCCGGAGCGACGTGGTGCGTCGTGCCCGCTCGGGCGGCCCCGGCCGTGGCCAGCACGAGCATGGTGAGTAGTGCGCAGAGCCTCATGAGGTGAGTCTACCCCGCACCACGCCGGGTGCGGCCCTACCAGCCCTCGTCGAGATCGGCGATGTCGCCGAGTA
>JAJRVY010000054.1 GCA_024277065.1 Planctomycetota bacterium | reverse complement strand
CGCCGCGGCTGCGGGTGGGGTGCGCCTCGGGGGCGGCCGAGCCCTCTGCCGGCGGCTCCGTCGCGCCCGCTGCCGTCGGCCCGGTCGCGCCCGCCGGCGCGGTGAGTTCGCCCGCCGCGGCGGTGGCGCCCTGCTCGTCGGCTCCGTCGGCGCCGCGGCCCGTGCTGCCGTCCGTGCCGAGGGCGGCGGAGAGCTGCGCAGCGAGCGGTGGGTCCCCCTTCTCGACGAGCATGAGATCGAGCAGGAGTTCGTCCCAGTTGCGGTAGCGGCGCGCGCGGTCGCAGCGGCCCATGCGGCGGATCACGGTCGCGAGCCGAGGGGAGATGTCGGCGCCCTCGATGCGGGGATCCGAGAGGTCCACGCGGCGCGCCTCCTCGAACGCGTGGCGCGCGTCGCCCTCGAACGGGCGCCGGCCGACGACCAGGCACCAGAGCGTCGTTCCGAGGCCGTAGATGTCGGCGCGCTCGTCCACGTCGTCGGGCGTCAGGATCTGCTCCGGCGCCGCGAAGCCAGGCGAGCCGTAGGGCCGCCCGGCGTCGCCGTGGTGCAGGGCCGCAAGCCCGAAGTCGCACAGCAGGATGCGGCCACCGGCGCCCTCGAGCAGATTGCTCGGCTTGACGTCGCGGTGGGTGAGGCCGCCGCGCGCGCAGTAGCGCAGGGCGCGGCCGACCTCGATCGCGATGCGCAGGGCCTCGGCTTCTCGCAGCGGGCCCTTGCGTCGCACGCGCCCGGCGAGACTCGGCCCCTCGATGAGCGGCAGCACGAGGTAGTGGCCGTACGCACACTCCCCCGCGTCGAGTGCCCGGAGCAGACCGGGGTGGTCCACCTGCAACATCATCGCCGCCTCGCGCAGGAACAGCTCGACGCGTGAGCGCGTGCTGCCCTTCGTGGTCATCAGCAGCTTGAGCGCCACGTCGCCCCCGTCCGACTCGCGCCGCGCGCGGAAGACCGACGCCATGCCACCGCGCCCGATGAGCCCGATGACCTCGAAGCCGTCCACCTCCGGCAGGCGTCCCGGCAGCAGCTCCTTGCGCTCGACGGACTCCGGCGGCAGGCGCCGCCGCACGAAGGCGTCGGCGGTGTCCTCGCCCCGTGCCGACGCGGTCTCCGCACTGCGTGCCCGCTGCAGGTCCTCGTTCAGCCGCAGCGTCTCGCGTGTGCGGCGCTCGCGCTCCCGGTGGGCCTCGGCGAGTGCATGGTCGCGCTCGTCGCGCGCCGCCTGCAGATCGGTCTTCAGCCGTCCGTAGATCGAGCAGAGGCGCGAGAGTTCCTGTTCCACCGCCGACGCCTGCGCCGTGCGCGCCTCGTGCGCACGCGCGAGCTCCGCCTCGAGCTGCTCGAGACGGGAGAGCGATCGCGCCGCGGCCGGCGCGTCGCCGTGGAGGGCGTCGGTTCGAATGGAGGCCACGAGTCCTCATCGGAACGAGCCAGGTACAGGCTCAAGCGGGCGGTCCGCGCCGCGTCCGGCGCAGCACAGGCGCCCGTCGCGGGTGCACGTTGCGCGGGGCGTGTGTCGCGAAGGCGCAGGGGCGTGCGTAGGGGGGTGCGCGGGGGAACCTCGCTCCGGGTTCCGCGGCGTGGGGCACAATCGCGGGCGCCGTCGTCCACGTCGTCGTCCGCACAGTCGCCCACGCGGTCGTTCCCGCAGGAGTCACCCGCCCGTGCTCTACAAAGCCATCGCCACCGTCGCGTTCGCCCTGCTCTGGGCCGCTTGGGCGCAGCGCCGCCGTCGCGCCCTGCACGTGAGGCTCGCGTTCGCCGGGATCATGATCGACGTCGCGATGGTGCTGTTCCTCGAGTTCAGCCGCGACGTGATCGGCCTGACGACCCAGAAGGACTGGTCACTCGTGCAGTGGACGCACATCGGCAGCTCGGTCCTCGCCGTGCTGCTCTACCTACCCGTCGTCTGGCTCGGAATCTCGCTCCTGCGCAATGCGGCCTCCTCCGGCGCGCGTATCGCACACCGCCGGCTGGCGGTCGCCGCGCTGGTCTTCCGCACGGTGGGGTTCTGCTGCATGTGGTCGCTGTGACCCGTGGGCGACGGTCGCGGCGCCGCCGGTGATGTCGAGGCCCGGGAGTACGCGGTCGCGCGCCGGCTGCGCGTCGCGTCCCGCCACGCGCGCCACCTCGGCTCGCGCGTCGCCATCGTCGGTGACCTGCCCGCTCCGCGCTCGGTCCGGCCGCTCGTCGTCTGTCATGCATGCCCCACGTGCCCCCCGGCGCCGGGCGCCGGGGTGATCGCGATCGCCTCCGCCATCCCCGTGCTGAGCGGGGCGCTCACCGGCGTGCTGCTCGCAACGCGTCTGGACGGCGCTGCGGCGGCGGCGCTGCGTGAGTGCGCGCGGCTGCTGCAGCCCGGCGGCGGCGTCGTGGCGATCGGGGAACTGCCGGGCGTCGCCGCGCGGCGCGGTTTCGAGGCCGCGGCGACGGGCGCCGGGTTCGACGCAGTCCTGTGCACGCCCGTCGGCCCGCTCCCGGCGCGTCCACGGACCGTGCGTGCGCTCTGGGGCATCGCCGCAGTGCTCGACCACCTGTCGGTGCGCGTGGGTGTCGGGGCGGGCCGGCCCGTCGAGGCGGCCTTCCACCTGCGCCGCGTCGGCGGTGATCGCTGCGAACTCCCCGGCTTCGGCGGCATGCTGCGCGAGATGGTCGTCCCCGGCGGCCTGCGGCCGCGCCGAAGGTGATCGCGTGGCGTCGTCGCGGCGGTTCGCCCTACGCCCGGCAGTAGCGGAAGCGGGCGCGGCCGCACTGGATCAGGTCGCCGTCGGCGAGGGGCGTGGCGGGCAGGCGCCGGCCGTTGACGCGCACGGTGCGGGAGGTCGCGACGAGGTCGTAGCCGGTCTCGGTCCTGACGAACACGGCAGCGTGGCGCGGGACGAGCAGCCCACGGACGCGGATGGCGGCGTGAGGATCGCGTCCGAGGACGTGATAGGTGTCTCCCAGCGCGATCGTGCGCCGGCCCTTGGTGGGCGCCATCTGCACCAGTTCCACGCGCGTCTTGCGCACGGACCGCGCGCGCAGCTTGTCGAGCTCCCGGCGGTCGAGATGGACCGTCTGCTCGTCGGGAGCGTCCGGGAACACCGGCTCGGTACTCTGCGCCGCGGCGACGCCCAGGTCCTCGAGGCGGAAGGCGTACTTGCCGATCAGGAACTCGTCCGCGTTGTCGAGGCGGTGGTGCAGGACACGTTCGCCGTGCACGAACGTGCCGTTGTTGCTCCGCAGGTCCGCCAGGACGTAGCCGTCCTGCGTGTGCTCGATCATCGCGTGGCGGCGCGACGTGCCGATGTTGTCCACGACGATGTCGCAGGTCGAGTCCCGGCCGATCGTGACGAGGGACTTCTCGAACGTGAAGGCGCGCACCGGCTTGCCGGCGAAGTGCATCGTGACGCGGAACATCGCTGTCTCCCGGGACGTCCTCGCACGCTTCGTGCGTATGAGGTACCCGTTCGCTCATCGGACGCCGCAGCCGATGTGCTGAAGCGCCACGGACGGCCCTCGATCGCGGCGTGCGCCGCGTCCCCTCGGCGGAGTACGATCTCGTCCGCGGTCGCCCTCCCGTGAGCCACATCCCCGAAGACGTTCTGGAAGCCATTCGACAGGCGGTGGACATCACCGACCTGATCGGTCGCTACATGCCCCTCAAGCGCTCGGGCAAGAGCTTCAAGGGGTGCTGTCCCTTCCACGACGAGAAGACCCCGTCGGTCCATGTCTGGGCCGAGTCGGGAACCTGGAAGTGCTTCGGCTGTGGCAAGGGCGGCAACCTCTTCGGCTTCCTCATGGAGCGCGAGGGACTGACGTTCCCCGAGGCCGCGCGGCAGATCGCGAGGGATGCAGGCATCGAGATCGAGGCGGCGAGCCCCGAGGCGACGCGCCGCGCCGGCCGCCTGCAGCGGCTGCGCGATCTGCACGAATGGACGTGCCGCTACTTCGAGGCCTCCCTACGTGGCCCGCGGGGTGAGTCCGCGCGCGCGTACTTCAAGCGGCGTGGGATCAGCTGCGAGACGGCGCGCGACTTCCGGCTGGGGTTCGCGCCGGCCGGCTGGGACAACCTGCTGCGCGCGGCGACGGCGGGCGGTTTCAGCGAGGACGAACTCGACGAGGCGGGGCTGATCATCCGCCGCCAGGAGGAGGGCGGGCGGCGCAAGATGTACGACCGCTTCCGTGATCGCGTCGTCTTCCCGATCTGCGATCCCCAGGGGCGGGTCATCGCCTTCGGCGCGCGCACGCTGGGCGACGGGGAGCCCAAGTACCTGAATTCCCCCGAGACGCCGCTCTACACGAAGGGGCGGCACCTCTACGCCCTGCACCTCGCCAAGCAGGGCATGATGAAGACCGGCGAAGGCGCCGTGATGGAGGGCTACACCGACGTCCTGATGGCCCACCAGGGAGGCTGGCCGGTGGCCGTCGCCGGCCTCGGCACGGCGCTCACGAGGCAGCAGGCGCAGCGGCTGTCGCGCTACGTCAAGAAGCTGTGGCTGGTCTACGACGGCGACGCCGCCGGGCAGCGGGCCGCCGAGAAGGCGATCCCCGAATTCCTCTCCGAGGAGATCGAGACGCGCGTCGCGCTCCTGACCGGCGGGGAGGATCCCGCGGACCTGATCGCCGCGAGGGGCGTCGCGGCGCTCAAGGAGAAACTGACCGCGGCGCCGGAGGCGTTCGAGCACCTGCTCGTGATGAGCGCGCGAGAGAACGATGTGTCCACCGTGCCCGGGCGCGCGTCCGCCACGGAGGCCGTCGTCGAGGCGCTGACCGGCGTGACCGACACCATCCGCCGCGCGCTCTACGTCAAGCGGCTGGCGGACGAGTACGGCGTGCCCGAGGAAGCGGTCGCTGAGAAGCTCGCGGCGCTCGTGCGCCGCAAGGAGCGTCGCAACGAGCGGCGGGGGTCGCGGTCGGCGTCCGCGCGCCCCGCGCCGCCGGGACGCGCACCGGCCGCGGCCGCCGACTCGCGTGACCCGGACGAGCCGCCCCTCGAGGCGTACGCGGGCGCCATGGCGGGCGCGGACGACGACGGTGGGGGCGACGACGGTGCGTTCGTCAACGACGATCCACGTGGCGGCGCGCAGCGGGCATGGGCGGGCCCGCCGCCCGCCGCCGTCAGGCCGCTGCAGCCGGTCGAGCGCCTGCTGCTCGAGGCGCTGCTCGGCTGCCCGGCGCTGATCTCCGAGATCCCCGAGGCCGGTACCGACCTGCTCGAGCACCCCGATGCCGTAGAACTGCTCTCGCATGTCCTGACGGTCGCCGACGAGGCCGGAGGCGAACTCACCGACGGGGCGCGAGCGGTGGCCTCGATCGAGGATGCGAGCCTGCAGGCGCTCGCCGCGGAACTGATCGCGAGTGGGCTGGACAAGAACCTCGAGCAGCAGGGGCGCGACTGTCTCCGGCACATCGAGAGCGCCTGGCAGCGGCGTCGTGTCCACGAACGCGTGCACGCCGCGGCGAACGAGGAAGAGGAGGTGGACGCCCTCCGGGCGCTGCAGACGCTGCTGTCGGCGCAGCATGCCCGCGGACACGGATGAGGGACACGAATGAGCGGCGCGAGAGAGGAGCGCGACGGGGGAAGCCGGTCGTGAACTCCCGCGGGAAGTCGCGACGGGAGTGCTATCATGTGGGATTGGCCGCATGCAATGGCCAGGAGTGTACGCGCGTTCCTTCACGCGGAGCCGCGCGCGATCGTGCAGAGCCCCCCCTGCTCCGCACGGTGGCTTCATCCCGGACGAGGACCGAGTCTTGACGATCAACGAACGCATCGAGCCTGAGTTGAAGGCCCTCATCAAGGAGGGCCGCAAGAAGGGCTACGTCACCATCGACGAGGTCCATCGCATGCTTCCCGAGGAGATCACGTCCTCGGAGAAGGCGCTGGACCGGATCGCACTGCAGCTCGACGAACTGGGCATCGAGTTCCTCGAGGACGCGCGCACGTTCGACACCGAGGGCGCCGGCGACGACGACGTCGATGGTCGCAAGCTGCGCGCCGAGAAGCTGACCGAGCCCAAGGGCGATTCGTCCGTCGATCCGCTCACGATGCAGACGCCCGTCGAGCGCATCGACGATCCGGTCCGCATGTACCTCACCCAGATGGGCGAGATCCCGCTCCTCACCCGCGAGCAGGAGATCTGGCTCGCGAAGACGATCGAGCGCACGCGCAAGCGCTACCGCGAGAATCTGCTGTCGGGCGGCTACGCCATCGAGCTCGCGGTGCAGCTCCTCGAGGACGTGCAGCGCGGCGAACTGGCCTTCGATCGCACGCTCAAGGTCAATCCGAACATCGAGAACTCGAAACTCAACACGCAGGAGCGTCTGCCCGGGCACATCGACACGCTGAACCGCATGCTCGACGTGATGCGCGACGACCTGCTCTTACTCGCCACGACGCGGACCAAGCGCGGGCGCGTCGAGATCCTGCGCCGGCTGGCCGAGCGCCGTCGCCGCGCGCGCCGCCTGCTCGAAGAGCTGAACATCCAGATCAAGAAGCTGCGGCCGATCCTCGACGAGATCGCCGCCGTCGTGCGCGAGCTCGATCGCCTGCAGCGGCGGCTGCGGGAACTCGAGAAGTCCAAGGCGGCCGGGGCCGTCGCCGAGCGCGAGGAGGCCAAGGACCGCATCGCCCAGATCACGATGCGCGCCTGCGAGCCGCCCGAACGCCTGCGCCGCCGTCACCGCCTGCAGGTGCGCCACGAGTTCAACGGCTACGAACTCGCCAAGCAGAACCTGTCGAGCGGCAACCTGCGCCTCGTGGTGTCGATCGCGAAGAAGTACCGCAACCGCGGCCTGTCGTTCCTGGACCTCATCCAGGAAGGCAACACGGGCCTCATGAAGGCCGTCGAGAAGTACGAGTTCCGCCGCGGCTACAAGTTCAGCACGTACGCGACGTGGTGGATCCGGCAGGCGATCACGCGCTCGATCGCCGATCAGGCGCGCACCATCCGCATCCCGGTCCACATGATCGAGACGATGTCGAAGCTGCGCAACGTCACCAAGGATCTCGTGCAGAAGAAGGGGCGCGAGCCGACGATCGAGGAGATCGCGGCGGCGTCGGAGATCTCGGTCGATGAGACCAAGCGCGTGTTCAAGATCGCCAAGCATCCGATCTCGCTGGACTGCCCGATAGGGGACAGCGACGACTCGTACTTCGGCGACTTCATCGAGGACCAGAGCGCCGAATCTCCCGTCAACGCGGCCACGCACGAGATGCTGAAGGACAAGATCGAGAAGGTCTTGCAGACGCTCACGTTCCGCGAGCGCGAGATCATCAAGCTGCGCTACGGCATCGGCGACGGCTACACGTACACGCTCGAGGAAGTGGGGCGCATCTTCAAGGTGACGCGCGAGCGCGTGCGCCAGATCGAGGCGAAGGCGGTGCGCAAACTCCAGCACCCGGTACGAGCGAGGAAGCTCGAAGGCTTCCTCGACTCGTTCGGAAACGAATGACACATCGAGCCCGGCGCGAGCCGGGCTCGTCTGCTTTGCGGAGCAAGCGCTCCGCCCGAGGAGACGCCACGTGAGGGAGACCCTGCAGCAGCTCATCAGGTTGCAGCGCACCGACGACGCCATCGTGGCGATGCAGCGGCGCATCGACGAGCTCGACAGCCACCTGGACGGCGCCAAGGCCGCGCTCGACGTGGCCCAGCAGGCGGTGGCCGCGGCCCACGGCGTGCGTCAGGAGGCGCAGGCCACGACGCACCGCTACGAGATCGAACTGGCGGAGGCCGAGGCCGAGATCCGCAAGCTCGACGGGCAGCTCGGCAAGGCGTCGAGCAACAAGGAGTACGGCGCGATCCAGCTCAAGATCGGCCACATCAAGGCAGTGAGCGGCAAGATCGAGGAACGCATCCTCATGTCGATGGACGTCGTCGAGGAGAAGGAGCGGATCGAGGAGGCCGCCAAGACCGCGCAGGGCGAGGCGGAGGCGGCGCTGCGCGCGGCCGAGGGCAAGGTCGAGGCGCAGCGCCAGGGACTCGCCGAGGAACTCGTCGCCATGCGTACCGCGCGCGACGAGCTCGCCGCGGCCGTCATTCCCGAGAAGCTCAAGCTCTACGAGCGAATCCGTGGCGGCAATCGCAAGAGTGGGACGGCCGTCGTCGCGGTCCACGGCGAGTACTGCCAGGGTTGCCAGATGGCCATCCGCCCGCAGGACGTGACGGAGCTCGTCAAGGGCGATGCCATCGTCCTCTGCCGCACCTGCCAGCGCATCCTCGTCCTGGAGGAGTAGCGGCGCGCGGCGCCCGGGGTGCGTCGTCAGCGTGCGGTCGGCAGCGGCAGCGCGAACAAGTGCGGCGGCCCGACGGGGTCCGGCGCCCACTCCGGGACGATGAAGCCGCGCACGATCCAGAGCACGATCATCGCGCTCATCAGCCCGACGGCAAGCCACGTGCCGCGGCGTTCGACGAACTCCCATACGGGGTCGCGCCCGCGCCTCAGGTACAGGATGCCGCCGACGAAGCCGAGCAGCGACGCGCCGAACAGCACGATGCCGAGCGGATGGAGGCGCAGCGAGAGGGATACCTCGCCGCGCGCGAGGTGGGCGATGGAGCGCGTCATCCCACAGCCCGGGCACGGGCGCCCGAACAGGTTCTGGAACGTGCACAGGCTGAAGCTCGGCAGGGTGAGGGCGTAGCCGATCGCGGCTGCCCCGACGAGGGCCGTCCCGAAGACGATCACGCGGGCCCACGCCGCGCGCCGATCGACGCGCGGATCACGCGCGAGCGGCGGGCTCGCGGCGGGCGCGCGCAGCGGCGCTCTCTGCTCCATCACCACCAACGATAGTCGCCGGCGAGCAGCACGTAGGCGTCGAGGATGGCGTTGGCGACGGCGTGCGACAGCACGGCGTCGCGCAACCGCCGCGTGCGGATGATCAGGAGCACCCAGAGCACACCGGTGAACGCCGCCGCGAGCCACTCGGGGTGCGTGATCACGAAGAAGCCGACGGAGGCCGCGAACGACAGCGCCGTGAAGCGGCCGAGCGGCACCTTGCGCCAGTCCCCCTGGCCGGCCTCGACCCAGCGCGGGACGAGTGATCTCACGACGAGTTCCTCGGCGATCGGGATGGCGATGACGGAGGCGACGAGTCGCCCCCCGAGCAGCAGCCAGACCCAGCTCTCGCCGAGCGCGTCGGCGTGGAAGTTGCCGCGCTCGCCGCCGAGCGACAGGTCCGGGACCGCCAGCCCGAGCGGCACCCAGAGCAGGCCGACGGCGATGCCCGCGCCGATCGCGAGCCATGTGGCGTGGCGACAGGGCGTCTCGCGTCGCGAGAGGTCGGGATAGGCGCCGCGCTTCCAGAGCACGGCGATGACCCCCAGCACGATGACCGCGCGCACGGGTTCGAGTGTGGACGGCCAGTGGCCGCCGAGGTTCGCGCCGACGACGGCGATCAGCACGAACAGCGTGTAGGGCAGCAGGTGGAAGAGGGCGTGCACGAGGTGGGCCATTGTCCCGCGCCGCAGCCCGCTGTCCAAGGGACTGGGTAGCCTGATTGCATGGAGTTCGTCTACGTCGTCAAGCGCAGCGATCTGTTCGACCTGCGCACACCGCACGGCCTCGAGGTCTTGGAGCCCGCCGCGATGGAGCAGTTCCGCGCCCGCGTGAGGCGGCGCGGTTTCTTCGTCGAGCTGCGTCACGCCGAGCGCGACGCCTCGCTCAAGCAGGTCATCCCGTACTGCGTCGTGATGCGGCGCGGCCGGGTGTTCGTGATGCGGCGGCTGGCGGGCGGCGGGGAGTCGCGGCTGCACGGCAAGCGCACGGTGGGCGTCGGCGGCCACGTGAATCCCATCGACGGGAGCGTCTCTGCCCGTACCGGAGAGGGCGCCGGGGAGGTCGTGGAGCGCGACGTCGTGGCCGAGGCGCTGCGGCGCGAGATCGACGAAGAGCTGCACATCGACGGTCCCTGGGACGTGCGGCCCGTGGGGCTCCTCAACGACGACAGCACCGACGTCGGCAGCGTCCACGTCGGGCTCGTCAACGTCGTGACGACCTCGGCCGACGTGCGCGTGCGCGAGACCGATGTCCTCTCCGGGCGCTTCGTCGATCGCGGCGCACTGCGAGAGCTGCTGGCGACCGAGCGCGACACCTTCGAGACGTGGAGCGCACTGGTCCTGGACCGCATGGACGACGTCCTGGCGCCCTGAGAGAGTGTGGGCGAGGGAGTGCCCCCTGTACCACTCCGGCGCGCGATGCCGACCCGGTGCCCCCGATCGCGCGCATACCCGGTGATCGCGCATACCCCGGTGATCGTGCGTATCCAGGTGTAGGGGCCGGGCATTGTCCCGGCCCCGGAGGTTCGACCACCGCTGCGGCAACGGCGTACCCGGGCGGGCGCAGCCCGCCCCCCGAGCGGCCGGTCGGTCAGGCCCTCGCGTCTCCGCGTTCCCTCTATCCCGCATCCGCCGTCATCCGCCGGCACCCTCGGGCATTCCCCGGCATTCCCCGACGACCGGATTACGTCGCGAGGCGCAACGACAGCCGTGCGCGCCAGGGACATCCGGGTTGACCACAATGGGTCAACCCTACACCGGGGGGCGCAAGGGCGAGTGGGGTACGCCGTGCGGTGCGAGGCGGCATGCCGGGGGGCGCCAGATTCCCGCACGTCCTGCGCGCGCGCGCACGGAGACTGGGGCGATGCAGTCGGCACAGGCCATCCACGCGTCGAGCGGCGACGCGGACTTCCTCTACGCCACGGGGATGCACGTTCCCGATCCGGCGTTCTGGTTCCGGAAGGGGCACCGCTCGTACCTCGTGGCCTCGGCGCTCGAGCTGGGGCGGGCGCGGCGCCAGGCGTCGGTCACGCACGTCCTCGACGAAGTGGCGTGGACGCGCAAGGTCGAGCGCGCCATGGGGCGGCCCCCGCGACGCGAGGAGGTCTACGCGCGGATCCTGCTCGCCAAGAAGGTCCGGGCGCTCGACGTCCCGGCCTCCTTCCCGCTCGGCACGGCGGACGTGCTGCGGGCGGCGGGCGTGGAGGTGACGCCGCGATCGGCGCCCTTCTTCCCGCAGCGCATGATCAAGCGCGCGGACGAGATCGCTGCCGTGCGCGCGGCGCAGGCCGCGACGGAGCGCGCTCTCGAGGCGGCGCTGGTGATCCTGCGCGAGGCCCGTTCGCGTGGTGGCGGGCTGCGGCGCGGTGGTGAGCGTGTGACATCCGAGACGCTGCGCAGCGCCATCGAACTGTCCCTGGCGCGCGAGGGTCTGGTGGCGCAGCATACGATCGTGGCGTCCGGCGATCAGTGCGTCGATCCCCACGACTGCGGCTCCGGTCCCATCCGGCCGAACAGCCCGATCATCATCGACATATTCCCGCGCGACACGCGGACCGGCTACCACGCCGACATGACGCGCACCGTCGTGCGGGGCACGGCGTCGCGGGAGGTCCGGGAGATCTACGATCTCGTGCACGCCGGGCAGCGCTATGCGTTCGATCGCATTCGCGGCGGGTGTGACGCGCAGGCCATCCACCGCGGCATTCGCGGCCTGTTCACGGACGCGGGGTGGCCGACGGGCCCGCGCGACGGCCGCAACCAGGGCTTCTTCCACGGCACGGGCCACGGGATCGGCCTGGACGTCCACGAGCCGCCCACGTTCGGCGACCGCCCCAGCACGTTGCCCGCGGGCGCCATCGTGACCGTCGAGCCCGGTCTCTACTACACGGGCATCGGCGGCGTGCGCCTCGAGGACATGGTGCTCGTGACGCCCGACGGTTGCGAGCAGGTGACGGCCGCCCCCAAGATCCTCGAAATCTGACCCGACGTCGATCCCGCCACCGACGGGAAACGGCTGACCCAGCTCGATCGCGCACCACGGGCGGTCGTCGTACCCTCGAGCGGCGGCGGCGACCGGTGTGCCGACGCGGTCCCGAGTGGCGGCGCAGTTTCACGCCCGTGGCGCGCGCTCGAGCT
>JAJRVY010000053.1 GCA_024277065.1 Planctomycetota bacterium | reverse complement strand
GGGAGATGCCGCGTACAGCGCGACCGCAAAAGTACGGTAAACCTTGCGCTGCGCGGGCACTCCTCCAGAATTGAGGGTTTGGCCGGAGCATCGGCCGCCCCTCGCGTGCGAGCCCCTCTTGCACCCAGCTGAACCCGGACCCTCGGAGGTTCCCGTATGAGCCAGGTTGCCATCGACATCGCGGCTGTCGTCGAGAAGGCCCAGCCCGCAGCAGAGGACGTCGTTGCGCTGCGCGCCGCCGTCACCCGGGATGCGGGCGCACGCAAACGCGCGAACGACTACGTCGCGGGCCTGCCGTCCGACGACGCGTCCGGCGGTGCGGACAAGAAACTGGCGGTCAGGAAGGGCCTCGCGCTCTGGGTGGTCGGCCGCGAGCGCGACGCCACGCTGTGGCTGCGGCACTCGGCGACGAAGATCGCGAAGGAGTTCCTCGCCCGCAGCCTCTTGGCGACGGGGCGGCCGGGCGAGGCCGCGAGCCTTCTCGCCGACGAGGCACATGCACCGGGCGCGGCGGCTGTGCTCGCCGAGGCGTTGGCCCGCACCGGCGACGCCGAGGGCTGTGCCAAGGCCACCCGGAACGTCACGGACGCGGCGACGAAGTCATACCTCGCGGGCCGCGTGCTGGATCTCGAGGGCGAGCGCGCCGCCGCGCGCGCGGCGTACATGAAGGCTCTCGAGATCGAGGACGACCACGCCCCGTCGCTGTTCCGGCTCGCATACGGCGAAGCGCTCTACGGCGACGAGGAGGAGGCGCTCGACCTCTACCGGCGCTGTATCGACACCGGCTGCCCGCCGGTCAACGCCTACCTCAACCTCGGCAATCTCTACGAGGACCGCGGCGAGTTCTCGCGAGCACGCGAGTGCTACAAGGCGGTGCTCGACGCCGACCCGCGCAACAGCCGCGCACGCATGTTCCACCGCGATGTCTCGGCTTCACTCAACATGTTCTACGACGAGGACATGGAGCGCCGCGCCGACCGCCGCTCGCAGGTCATGCGCCTGCCGGTCACCGACTTCGAACTCTCCGTTCGCAGCCGCAACTGCCTCGCCAAGATGGGCGTGCGCACGCTGGGCGACCTCATCCAGCGCAGCGAGCCCGAACTCCTGTCCTACAAGAACTTCGGCGAGACCAGCCTGCAGGAGATCAAGGACATTCTCGCGCAGAAGGGCCTGCGCCTCGGCATGGGCCGCGAAGAGTTCTCTCACGACGACGAGGCGCGTTCGATCCTCGAGGGCATCGGCGGCGAGGGAGCCGGCGACACATCGGCGATCGACAAGCCTCTCAGCGACCTCGAGCTCTCCGTGCGCAGCCGGCACTGCATGGGCGTCCTCGGACTCAAGACGATCGGCGACCTCGTCGCGCGTTCGGAGCCCGAGCTGATGACCATCAAGAACTTCGGTCAGACCAGCCTGAACGAGGTGAAGCAGAAGCTAGCCGAGCTCGGGCTGTCGCTCGCGAACGGGTAGAGGGCGCGCACGCGTCGTGTACCACCACCTGCGCGGCACACTCGAGCGCAAGACGCCGGCCGAGGTCGTCGTCGATGTCGGCGGCGTCGGCTACAGCTTGACCATTCCGCTCAGCACGTTCGAGCGTCTGCCCGCGGAAGGCGGCGACGTACGGTTGCTCACGACACTGGTCGTACGCGAGGACGCGCACCGGCTCTACGGCTTTCTGCGGCCCGAGGAGCGCTCCTTCTTCGTCGCGCTCCAGGCCGTCTCCGGAGTCGGTCCCCAGGTCGCGCTCGGCATCGTCTCGTCGCTGACGCTGACGGAGTTCCGTGCGGCGGTCGAGGGCGGTGAGGCGCGGCGGCTGCAACGCGTCAAGGGTGTGGGCAAGCGGCTCTCCGAACGCCTCATCGTCGAACTGCGCGACCGCCTGGGCGACGTCGCCGCCGACGCGCCCATGGGCAGCGCGAGCGCCGTCGATCGCGACGCCGTCATGGCCCTCGAGGCTCTCGGCTACACGCGCGCACAGGCCGACAAGGCCGTCGCCGCGGTGCGCGCGCAGGACGGGGCAGCGAGTGACGCGCGCGGTGACGCCGGCGACCTCGTCCGCCGCGCGTTGCGGCTCCTCTGACGCCAAGGGCCCGCCCAGGGCCGATGCGGAACGACGCGTACGCTCCGGTCGGTCGCGGCACGGGGCGCAGCCGCAGGTAGCATGGCCGTCGCACCATCCAGGAGGACACCGTGCCCGACCTCGTTCCCGTGGGAGACCTCGCCGCGCACGTCGGCGAGACCGTACGCGTCGGCGGCTGGCTCACCCATCTGCGCAAGAAGGGCAGGATCGCCTTCGCCGTCGTGCGCGATGGCAGCGGCGTCGTCCAATGCGTGGCCGTGCGCAACCGCGTCGAGGAACGCGTCTTCGACGCCGTCTCCGCACTGACCGTCGAGACCAGCATGATCGTCACGGGCGAGGTACGCGAGGACGCGCGCAGCCCCGGCGGCGTGGAGCTGGGGATCGCCGACATCGAGATCGTGGGCGCGAGTCCGGACTACCCGATCTCGCCCAAGGAGCACGGCGTGGCGTTCCTCCAGGAGCACCGCCATCTCTGGCTGCGTTCCAGCCGCCAGATCGCGGCGCTGCGCCTGCGCCACGAGATCGAGGCGGCGATCATGGAGTTCCTGCACGATGCGGGCTTCGTGCGTTTCGACACGCCGATCCTGACGCCCTGCGCCGCCGAGGGCACGAGCAACCTCTTCTCGACCGAGTACTTCGACCTCGGCGAGGCCTATCTCGCGCAGACGGGGCAGCTCTACGTCGAGGCCGGCATGATGGCGCTCGGCCGCGTGTACTGCTTCGGGCCGACGTTCCGGGCCGAGAAGTCCAACACCCGGCGGCACCTGACCGAGTTCTGGATGGTCGAGCCCGAGGCGGCGTTCCTGGACCACGCCGGCAACCTGAAGTTGCAGGAAGAGATGCTCTCTCATGTGGTCGAACGGTGCGTCGATCGCCGCCGGCCGGATCTCGAACTCCTGGGACGCGACATCGCCGAGCTCGAGCGGGTCAAGCCACCGTTTCCGCGGATCACGTACGACGAGGCCCTGCGCATCGTGTGCGACGAGGCGCCGGACGACGGCTCCGTCGCGCCGCTCACCTGGGGCGAGGATCTCGGCGCGCCCCACGAAGTGCTCGTCTCCGAGCAGTTCGACCGCCCGGTGTTCGTCGAGAAGTACCCCGTGGCGATCAAGGCGTTCTACATGCAGCCCGACCCCGAGCGCCCCGACGTGGCGCTGTGCTCGGACCTGCTGGCACCGGGCTTCGGCGAGATCGTCGGCGGCAGCCAGCGCATCCACGACGAGGACCTCCTGCGGCAGCGGCTCGAGGAGCACGGGCTGCCGGTCGAGAGCTACCGCTGGTACCTGGACCTGCGCCGCTACGGCTCGGTCCCCCACTCCGGTTTCGGGCTCGGCATCGAACGCACGGTGCTCTGGATCAGCGGCCTGCAGCACGTCCGCGAAGCGATCCCGTTCCCGCGCATGCTGTACAGGATGTACCCGTGACGGACACCGACGCCGCGCTCGCGCTCGAGAACGCGCAGCAACTCCTTGCGACGCTGCGCGAGCAGATCGGCCGCGTGATCGTCGGCATGGACGGCGTCGTCGAGGAACTGCTCATCGCGCTCCTCGCGGACGGGCACGTGCTTCTCGAGGGCCCGCCCGGCCTCGGCAAGACGCTCCTCGTCCGCACTCTCGCGAGCACGCTCTCGCTGGAGTTCCGGCGCCTGCAGTGCACGCCCGACCTGATGCCCGGCGACGTGACCGGCACCGTACTGCTCGCCGAGCCCGGCAGCGGCACGCACTTCTCGTTCGCCGCGGGGCCCGTGTTCACGAACGTCCTCCTCGTCGATGAGATCAACCGCGCCACGCCGAAGACGCAGTCGGCGCTCCTCGAGGCGATGGAGGAGCGCCACGTCACGGCCGGCGGCAAGACGCGGCCACTCCCCGAGCCGTTCGTCGTGCTCGCCACGCAGAACCCGGTCGAGATGGAGGGTACGTACCCACTTCCCGAGGCACAGCTCGACAGGTTCCTCCTGAAGATCCTGCTGCGGTCGCCGAGCGTGCAGGACCTCGAGGAGATCGTACGCCGCACGACGGCGCCCGAGGTCCCTGCCGCAGCGGCCGTCCTCGACGCGACGGCGCTCGCGGGACTGCGCGCACTCGTGCGCCGCATCGCGCTCGCGCCGGCTCTGCTGTCCGCGCTCTCGCGGGCCGTCGCCGCGACGCACCCGCAGTGCGCCGCCGCGCCGCCGGCGATCCGGCGCCTCGTGCGCTACGGAGTCTCGCCCCGCGGAGCCCGCGCCCTCGCCCTCGCCGCCAAGGCGCGCGCCGTGATGGCCGGACGGCCTCACGTCGCAACGGCTGACCTGACGGCGGTGTTCGCGCCAGCCATGCGCCACCGCCTGGTGCTCTCCTTCGAGGCCGAAGCAGAGGGCATCGACGCCGACAGCGTCCTCAGCGAGGTGGCCCCGCTCCTGCAAGCGTAGCGCCGCAGAGAGAAGCCTCTCAGTGCGTGAAACAGGTCGCGTAGCGACGGAGCTGACCGACGAAGATGTTGGTCGGCGGGATCGGGCGGTTCGGGTCCATCGCAGCGAGGCTGCCGGTGCCCGACACGGCCGCGAACAGGAACGCGTTCGGGTAGAACGGGTCGAGCGTCGCGAACGACGGGTTCGGTCCGACGTCCTTCGTCTGCGCGGCGGTCGGGGTGACCGAGACGCCGAAGAGGCCGGTGATGTTGAGGCGCAGATCCAGCACCGTACGTCCGCCTGTGTTGGCGACGTACCAGACGATCGGGATCGAGTTGCCCGTGAACGGGTTCAACCACTGCTGGTTGCCCCAGATGCCGGTCGGGTTCTTGATCTTGTCGATGAACGTGGACTCGATGCCGTCGCGGTTCTGGCCGGCCCCGAGGAAGCCCCCACTGAGGGGCGGCGCCTGAAGGTACAGGCTGACCGAGCCGTCCGGATCGTTCAGGCCGCCCTGGTTGGCGATCATGCACGGTCGGATGCCGCCGAAGCCGACGATGCTCCAGTCGAGATCGACCGGGTTGCTACCGACGTCGAACGTGCCGCGCACGCTGTCGTCCGTCACGTTCACGATCGTCACGGACGAGTCGAGGGTGTTGGCGGTGGCGACGCGGCCCAGCAGGAAGCTGTCCGCGGCGACGCGCGTCGGACCGTCGCCGACCTGGATGACGCGACGGCGAGCGGCGTTGTCCTTGATGGCGTCACAGGGCGACGCCGCCCCGGGCTGCCCGGAGAAGTTGACCGTCAGGCCCTGCATGTCGAGCGCCACCAGCGAGTTCGCCGCGAAGTCCGACACGTACATCGTGGTGCGCGCGAGTGACAGATCGGTCGAGATGCTGATGTCACGCGGGCTGGAGAACCCCGAGAATCGCCCGAGAGTCTGCAGGTTGCGCGAGTCGAGTACGGCGACGGTCGCCGTGCGCTGATCGACGACGTACATGAACGTGTGGTAGCCATTGTTCGGGTCGAAACGCGGGTCCGTGACGAGGCCGATCGGGCGACCGACGCGCACCGGGGGATCGATCGTGGAGATCAGGGAGAAATCCGTGATGCCCTGGTTGAAGCGCTGGATGAAGCCCGTCAGGTCGATCTCGTAGATGCTCGTCGTGGTCATCGCGAGCAGGACGCGACCCGTGGCGAAGCAACTCGGCGCCAGGAACAGCGCTGCCGAGCACGGCGACGCGATCGGCTGACCCAGCATCATCGGGCTGCCGGGCGGGAGCGCCTGCGGCGGCGGAGTGACGCCCTTGGTCACGAACTGCGTGCGGAAGATGCCCGTGGTGTCGTCGAACGTGCCGTTCGGCGACTCCCAGATGCCGGCCGCCGCGTTGAAGCTCCACTGCAGTCCGGCATCGCGTGTGAACGCGTTGCCGAAGACGTCGGTGACGGGGGACGCCTGGCCGAGCGCATCCTGGCCCTGCATCAGGAACTGGACGGTCGTCCTCGGCGGGTAACCGAAGCACGGGTCCGGCGTGAACACGACGTCGAAGCCGTTGCGGGAGAGCGTGACGCCCGTGCCGCCCCCGGCGCCCGGGATCGGCGTCGGCGGGTTCGTGGAGCCGTCCTGCACCGTGATGCTGGAGATGACCGAGCTCGGATCGATGGGCTCGTTGAACGAGGCGATGAGCTTCTGCTGCAGGCCGATGTTGGTCTGACCGTCGAGCGGCGACATGCGCCGCAGCACCGGGTTGTAGACGTCGGTTCCCACGGAGAACGTGGTCGTGAAGTCACGCTGCCCGAGGTTGAGCGCGCGACCGCGCCGGTTGCGGACGTTGCGGCGCACGTTGACGGTGTACTGGCCCTGGGCGAGCACGCCCCCGTTCTCAGCCGTGCGCGGGTTGAAAATGAACCGGTTGCGACGCACCGTCGGCGTTCCCGGCAGACGATTGAACGTGGAGTCGAGGAATTCGACACGCTCCGTCAGCCGGTTGAACGCGTTCTGGTTGTTGATGATGTCCCGCTTGCGCAGCGGGCTCGAGAAGCGGATCTCGATCACGCCGTTCAGCCCCGGATCCGAGAGATCCGGCAGGACCTCCTGGTTGAGGGTCGGCGTCGCGAGCGTCACGACCAGGTTCTTCTCGTTCTGGAAGCGGGCCTTCTTCTTCGCGCGGGCGTCGGCAGGCATGAGACCCACCGCCAGCGCGCCGGTCACGGCGAGCGCCACTGCTCCGGCAACAACGATACGGTTCATGGACGTTCTCCCAGGATGTCGAGTACGCTCGATCGGATTGTAGAAGCGCGTGGTATGCCGTCAAGCAGCGCGTGGCTGCTTTCGCCACGGCCCCCGCCGAGCCTCAGCCCGGCTTGCCATGGAGCAAGACCCGTGCCCTGGAATCCCATCGATCGTGCAAGGCGCATCATAGCGCTTCGCACGGGGGGCAATGGAAGGTTCCTTTCCGGTCGGCGTGGGTCGTAGAGAACGATCGAGGTCAGCCGGTGCCCGCAGAGCGCGCAGCGCGAGCCCGGAACAGGCGTACGCGCGAGCGGGGCGGGAGGCGCTCAGACCCGGCCGTGCGAGGCCATCGTGGCGTCGCCGTCCAGGACGCGATCGACCGCCTCGAGGAGCGTGTTCACCTGGAACGGCTTCGCGAGGTAGTCGTCGGCGCCGTACAACAGGAAGTCCGAAATGCTCTGCTTGCGGGCATAGCCCGTGAGCACGATGACGCGCATCGCGGGGAAGGCTGCCTTGACGCGCCGCAGGAGTTCGAAGCCGTCCATGCCGGGCATGACGACGTCGGTGAGGAGCAACGCGTAGGGCTCCTTGTCGAGGAGCGCCAGCGCCTCGTCCGCGTCGCGAGCGAGGTGAACGTCGTGACGCCGCCGCTCGAGAACCCGCTTGAGCAGATCCCGGACGTAGTTCTCGTCATCGACGACCAGAATACGGGATGTCATCATGCCTCCGACATGTCCCTATCGGGAATCCGGCGACAACGCTTGATCCGGCGCCGCGCCGCGCGCCGTGGATCAGGGGAACATCTCGTAGGGCTTGCTGATCTTCTGATCGACGATCCCGCCGTCGCGCAGCAGCACGTAGCCCTTGGCCGTGACACCCTCGCGCGCCACCTCGACCTGGATCTTGGCCTCGTTCTCGTCCACGAGCGCCAGGTCGCTCTTGATGGTCACGCGGTCATAGCCCATGTTGTGGAGCGTGCGCCTGATCTCGTCCGAGAGGCGCTCCGTCTTGGTGCGCCCGAGGATGTCGCGGATCTCGTGCAGCGGAACCTGCAGTTCGGCGATGCCGTCCTTGATCGCCGCGATCGCCTCCGGTGCCAGGCTCCCGCCGCCGGCGCCGCCCTTCGCGATCTCGCCGACACGCTCGTCGAGCGCGTCGCAGCGCATCGCCACGCGGTCCAGCGAGTGCGCGATGCTCTCGAGTTGCGTGACGGCCTCGGTGAGCTGGGCTCCGACGCCGGAGTCCTCGGCCCGCCGCAGGTGGCGCCCGATGCCGGTCGCGCGCTCCAGGATCTTGTTCACGTTGAGCACGAGCCCGACCAGGAGCAGGATCTGCACGCCGATGAGCAACGCCAGGAGGATCACCATCCAGAGGTCCATGTCCATCATGGTGCCGCGACGGGCGGGCCTCACGCCCCCGAAAAACGCCGCGTTCCTCGCAACGCGGCGCCAACGACGGCCCCGGCGGCGAGCAGCGCCAGCAGCGCGGGCATCGCGCGACTCCCCTGCGCGCCACCTCCGACGCGCACGAGCGAGGCCACACGGTCGCGAGTCGCCGGCGCCGGCGGCGGCCCGGCGCGCACGATCTCGGACAGCGGCAGCGCGTCCGTGGGGCGCAGCCGATCGGGACCACCGGCCAGCAGTTCGAACGCGCGCAGATAGAACACCGGGAACGACGCATCGGCGTGCCACGTCGAGCTGCTCGCCTCCGGGTCCAGCGTCGTCACGATGCGCCGTGGGAGCACGGCGGCCACGATCCCGTCGGGGGCCGTCCACGTGCCGCGCGGCGCGCCGGCGGCGAGATCGAGCACGCCGCGGCGCTCGAACGTGACTCCCGGCGCGGGCACGCTCTCGGCCAGCTCCCCCGCCGCGGCGATGCGCGCCGCCGACAGCACGCCGCGGCCGGCGCGCACGGCCACGCCACCGTCCTCGGCGTCCTCCGTGTCCACGGCAGGCGCCACGGCGACGTGCAGTCGCGGCGGGTCGTCACCGGCCGGCGCAGTCGCCGGCCCCCCGACCACGAGTTCCGCCTCGACCGTGTCGAGCACGCTCTCCGTGACCTCGATCGAGAGCGCGGCCAGGAGAGCACGTTGACGCGGCGCGGCGCGGCCGGGCCCGCTGATCCGCACGCGTGACACGCCGCCCACGCGCGTCACGTGGAGCGCCCCCATCGGACCGCCACCCGCGCCGCCGAGGACGCGGTACGTCGCCGCGCCGCCGCGCGGCGGCGCGGCGACGTGCAGAGTGGCGAGGCCCTCGCCCCCCGGGACGGCGACGCGCGTGGCCGCGCGCCCCTCCACCTCCGTCTCCAGCGCGAGCCCGGTCTCGGCGCCGCGCAGGACCGTCACGAGCGCCCGCTCCCCGTCGAGGATCGCACCCACGACGGCCGCGGTACGCGGCGGCTCCACTCCCGGCCCCGACAGGACGATGTCCGCGCCGAGATCGAGCACCCGATCCGTCAGGAGCAGCACGCCCGGGAACCCCTCCCGCCGCGCGCGCTCCAGCACGGGAACCAGCGACGCGGGAAGATCGTCCACGCCCCCCCGCCCACCCGACGCCGTGGGCGGGGGGGCGGGCGCGCCGGAGACCGGCATGCGCTCCGCGTTCTGCGGCACGTCCAGATCCACGACCACCAGGTCGGCGTCCGGCGCCGCGTTCGCCGCGCGTTCTCGGGCCACCCGCCACGCGAGACCGAGAAGATCCTCCCCCCCTGCGCCGCCCGGCCGCACACGCATCGAAGCCGACGTGTCCAGCGCCACCAGGATCGCCGCGCCGTCACCGCCCGTGCGCAGCCCCGCGGCGGAGAGTGCCAGCAACGCGACGGCTGCGAGCAGCAGGGCGAGATCGACGTCGAGCACCCGCCGCGCAGCGCCGCGGGCCGTCTGCACGTGCGCGCCGCGCAGCGCAGCCACGGCGGCCACGACCACCTCGCGTGGAGCACGGAGACGTCGATGCAGCCACCAGAGGAGTGGCAGGGCGAGGAGCAGCAGCAGCCAGGACGGACGATCGAGCGTCACGCGAGGACGCCTCCGGCCCGCAGCCAGCGCAGCACCGCCTCCTCGGTGGCGACGGACGCCTCCACCGGCACGTAGGACATGCGGTGGCCCGCCGCGAACCGTCTCCAGCGGCGCTCGCGCCGCGCCGCCGCATTCGCCAGGCGCCGCGACGCGGTGTCGTCCACCGCCACGCGCTCGCCGCTCTCCGCGTCCACCGCGACGACCACCGGCGCGTCGGCGGCCACCGCGCGATCGCCGGCCGCGACGACGTGGACGACGTGGACGTCGTCGCCGCGCCGTACCCGCGCGGCGAGGATGCGGCGTCCGTCCGCGGCGCCGATCAGGTCCGAGAGCAGGACGAGGATGCGCGAACCGCGGGCAGCGGGGGGCAGCGCCGTCAGCGACGCGCCGAGGTCCGTCGTGCCGGCCGCGCGCAAGCCCGTCAGAAAGCCCCCGAGCTCGCGCAGCCGCACCGTCCCGGACACCTCGGCGGAAAGCCGCAGCGCGCCGCTCGCGACGGCCGCGACGCGCACACGGCTGCCGCCGGACAGCCCCAGATACGCCAGGGCGTAGGCCATGCGCTGCGCCGCGCGGAGCTTGCCGTGGAGTCCCATCGATGCGCTCGTATCGACGACGAGCAGGACGGACAGGTCCTCCTCGCGCTCGAACCGTTTCACGAAGTAGCGGCCGGTGCGCGCGTACGCCGCCCAGTCCACGAAGCGCGGGTCGTCGCCGAGCGCGTAAGGGCGATGGTCGGCGAACTCCACGCGGCCGCCCCGGTGGTCCCGTCGCACGTTGCCCTCGCCCTCCACCGCGCGCTCACGCCGCACGGCGAACGCCAGCCGCGCGAGGCTGCGCAGGAACGCCGCATCGAACGGGAAGAGCGACGCGTCGCTCACTCGCGCACCACCAGGAGGAACTCGGCCGCGCGGCGCACGAGCGGCCCCGACGCGTGCGGCAGTTCGACGATCACGCTGCCGCGTTGCGGACGCATGCTGCGCGGGTCGTACTCCGTCTCGGCGCTCACCCGGATCTCGTCCACGCGGATCGCGCCCACGGCCTCCGGAGGCGCGTCGCCGGGCGCGCCACGGAAGGCGGGATCCGCGGGCGGGCGGCCCTCGAGACGCACCGTCGGGGCATCGCCGCGACCGCTCCCGACGCTCCCGCGCAGCGGCACGTCGGTCCATCCCCGCCCGTCCACGCGCACGGCGGCGGTGCGGCGCAGCTCGCCGCGGCGTCGCCGCACGTCGCGCGCCGCGGGTCCCAGGCCCGCGGCGCGCAGGCTCGCGGTGACCCATGCGTCGTCGAGCAGCGCCTCCAGCCCGCCGGAGGCCGCGTCCACGACCGCCGCGGACGACCCCGCAACGGCCTCGAGCTCCCGTCGCGACGCCGCCAGCGCCGCCGAGGGCCCGGTGACCGACTCCAGCCCGCCGCCATCCGCGAGAGGCGCGGGATCGAAACGCAGCACGACACGCCGCCCCACGAGTCCCTCGAGCAGTCCGCGCCGGGCGAGCGAGAGCGGATCGCCGCCGCCGGGGTCGTCCCGCGTCCCGTCCGTCGCGAGTTCGACGCGCCTGCCGTCCCCCGCGACGTAGGTCAGCTCGGCCCACGCGACCTCTGTCTCGAGGACCTCCGCGGCGCCGTCGGTGCGGGCGCTGCCGCGCAGCGACAGCCGCAGCAGCTTGGACGGCGCGCTGCCGCGCCAGGACAGCGTCTCGCGCAGCGTGAGCGTGAGCGAGACATCGCGCCCGGGCGCGAGATCGAGAGTCGGCGGCGGCGCGCCGCAGGCCGCCGGCAGCACGGCGATCGTGAGCGCGAGCGCGCGCCAGGTCACGAGCCCTCGTACTGCGGCTGTCCGGCCCATTGCAGCCGCGCGTTCAGGACCTCGAAGAACGTGCGGTCCTCGGGCATCGCGAGATGGAAGGGATGCGCGCTGCGGCGCACCTGGATCTCGTCGCCGTGCTGCAGTTCGAACTTCACCTGACCGTCCACCGCCAGCCCGGGCCGCGCGGAGCCGCCGATCACGCGCAGCGTCACGACCTGATCGGGTCCGAGCACGAGCGGCCGGTTGGCCACGCTGTGCGCGCAGATCGGGGACACGACGAAGGCCTCGACGCCGGGTTCGACGATGGGGCCGCCGGCCGACAGGCTGTAGGCGGTGCTGCCCGTCGGCGTCGCGACGATCACGCCGTCACCGCGGTACGTCGTCGCGACGCGACCGTCCACGACGAAGTCCACAGTGAGCGACGACGCGTCCCAGCGCTCGAGCACGGTGTCGTTCAGCCCGCGCACGGGCCCCTCGACACCGCCGTCCACGCGGTGCAGCGTCGCCTCGAGCGTCATGCGCCGCGACACGCGGTAGCGCCCGTGGACGATGATCTCCTCGGCCGCCTTCTCGAGTTCCCGTGCGCGCAGCGCCGCCAGGAAGCCCAGTTTGCCGAAGTTGACGCCGAGCACGGGCGTCGTGCTGGGCCCGAGCCGCCGCGACGCCGCGAGGATGGCGCCGTCGCCCCCGAGCACGACGACGAGATCGGCCTCGACCTCGCCCAGGTCCTCGGCGCCGAAGGGGGCCACGCCCACGACGTCGGCGCGTCCCTCGAGCAGATGCCCGAGTCGTTTGAGAGCGCGGGAGACGCGCGGCCGTCCTTCATCGCCCACCAGGTAGACGCGGCGGCCGCTCATGACCGTCTCTCCAGGATGAACGCCCCCAGGCTGCGCAGCACGTCCGCGCCCGGCTCGTCCCCGAGCAGCGCGACGGCCTCTGCCACGAGCGACTCGGCCTCGCGCCGCGCCGCCGCGACACCGATCGCCGCCGGATACGTCGCCTTGCCCTGCGCCAGGTCCTTGCCGGGAGTCTTGCCGAGGTCCGCCACTTCACCCTCCTCGTCGAGAACGTCGTCCACGATCTGGAACGCCAGCCCCAGCCGTCGTCCGACCTCATCGAGCATGTGCAGCACGTCTTGGTCGCCACCGACCGCAAGGGCGCCCAGCAGCAGCGACGACGTGAGCAGCGCGCCCGTCTTGCGCTCGTGGATACGCCGTACGGTCTCGATCGCGGGCGCCCCCCCGTCCTCCTCCGGCTGCCCGCGGCGCTCCGCCTCGAGGTCCGCCACCTGCCCGCCGACCATGCCCCGCGTGCCGGCCGCGCGACAGAGCTCGACGACCAGCGCCGCGACGCCGGACGGGTGCGGCGCCGTGGCCGCCAGCACCTCGAACGCGAACGTGTTCAGCGCATCGCCGGCGAGGATCGCCACCGCCTCGCCGAACTCCTTGTGGCACGAGGCACGCCCGCGCCGGAATTCGTCGTCGTCCATCGCCGGCAGGTCGTCGTGGATCAGGCTGTAGGTGTGCACGAACTCCACGGCGCAGGCCACGCCGAGCACGCTCTCCTCGTCGCCGCCGGCCACGCGCGCACCCAGCAGCACGAGCGCCGGGCGCAGGCGCTTGCCCCCCGCCAGCACGCTGTAGCGCATCGCGGCGTGCACGCTGCGCGGTTCGACGTGCTGGTCGGGGAGCAGTCCGCGCAGACGTTCCTCGATTCGCGGCGCCCAGCGCTCCAGATAGACGCGCACCTCACGGGTGGGATCGTCGCTCACGCCGGAAGACTACCGCGCCCCGCGGACGCAGCCGCGGTCCGTGTGGGGGCATCGTCACTCGAGCAGCGGAGCGACCCGGGCGCGCGCCGCGAGGAAGCGCTCCCGCGCACCCGGCACGACGTCCTCGTAGTTGCCGAGCAGCCCGCCCTCGGCGAGTTCGTCCACCCGCCGCACGACGGACTGCGCCGCGTTCAGGTTCGTCGTACGCGCGGCCTGCTCGGACTCCGCCTCGAGCGCCAGGAGCTGGTGCAGCACGCCCTGCGCGTCATCCCTGATCCCATGCTCCCGCGCCGCCGCCCGGTTGACCTGGATGAATTTCAGGTACGTGTTCTGGTCCGGCTCCGCGCGGTACTGCTCCCACGCCTCCCGGACCTTCGCGGGCAGGGCGTCGGGCGGCGACGAACACGCCCCCAGCGCGCAGGCGACGAGACCGACGAGGACCAGAGGAGCGGCGAGCGAGAGCAGCGAGGCGCAGCGACGAAGCATGACCATCATCCTACGCCCAGGCGCCACCGCCTGCAGGCCGCCTATCCGCGGCTCTCGGCCACGAGATCGGCAACGAGTTCGTCGATCACCTGCTCCTCGTGGATCTCGATGCCACGGGACCGGAGTGCGGGAGCCAGCTGCGAGTCCCAGAGCGCGTCCGGCACGTCGCCCTTGATCGGCGTGCCCGCCCCGCCGACATCGATGGCGCGCCGGTAGTCGGCCTCGTCGAAACGCCAGGGGCGAGCGCCCTCGTCTCCGATGACCAGGTTTCCGATGCGCAGGCCGCCTGCCCCGAAGTCACCGTGGTAGAGCAGCTGTGCACCGCCCGCGCGCACGACGTGGAAGAGCCGCCGGCAGGCGGCGGACGGCATGCCCTCGGTGCAGATGAGTGGCGGACACGCGGCGCCGCACGCCCGTGCCGCCGCGCGCAGCACCGAGGGGTTCTCGCAGGCGAACACGCGCGGCACGCGAATCTCCCACGCCTCGGTGCGCAGCATCTCGAGTGACACGTGGACCGGCACGGCGGCATCGGCGAGTCGCACGATCGCCTCCGTGACTGGGCCGCACAGCAACGGTCGGACGCCGACGACGAGCGCGGTACTCGCAAGTGGATCGGGATCGACCCCGAAGCGGCGCCAGAGAGCGCGCCGCTCGTCCGCGCGGTCGGGGGGAGAGCCGCCCGTCACGGCGGCCAGGGCCGAGAGGACCAGGCGGCCCACCGGCGACGCGTCGTCGAGAGCGTGAGGATCTCCCGTGACGTCGCTCGACAACTGCGCGCGATCGACACGCAGGGGCAGCGTGTCGAGCACGTCGAGCGCCGTGTCCAGGCGCACCTCGTCGCCCGACAGCGCCGCGCGCTTGCGCCAGCCGTTCGAACGGAGCCGAGCGAGCCACTGCGCGAGACCCGGATGGCGACGCAACGCACGGTGCTCCCTCCGGGCGTCCCAGAAGCTCTCCTCGGCGGCGGCGCGCATGGCGCGCGCACCGGGACGATCGACCAACGGCCCATCGCGTCGTTCGAGAGAATCGCAGAGGCCGCCGACCGACGGCACCTGCGGTGCAACGGCCGGCGCCGGGGGCGGCTCGGCGGCGGCACGCACGTTGCCGTCCCAGACGAAGCGCATGGCGGCCACGCCGATGCTGTTCGGGTCGCGGGCGAGATCGTAGATCGCCACTCCGGGAACCTCGGCGTAGCACCCCCACTCGTCGTAGCTCGTCAGCAGGCAATCGAGGTCGAAGGCGACGAGCAGCGCCATGCAGCGCCCGCGCTGCCCGCGATCGATGCCCGCGAACGCCTCGTCCAGCAGCACCAGACGCGGCGCGTGCGAACTGCCCGACGCGTAGTGCGCTGCGGCCGCGGCGAAGAGCGGCAGATGGACGAGGACCGCCTTCGAGCCACCGGAGCCGGTGGCGAAGAGCTTCTTCGTCAGAATGCGGGCCGTGCCGTCCGGCGCGCGCAACTGCACCGAGAAGCGATACCAGTCGCGGTAGTCGAGTGCGCGCGCGAGTCGTTCGGCCGTCGTGCCCGCGCCGTCCTCGTGCCGCGCCTCATGCGCGCGCTCACGGAGGAAGGCCCCGAGACGTTCGCGATCGACGTCCGCGAGCAGCCGCACGTCCGTGCGCAGGAGAGTCAGCGCCCGGGCCGCTTCGTCGGACTGGCTCGGCGCCGCGCGCCACAGGAGCTTGACCGACTCGCCGGAGTTCAGCTGATGCAGGGAGAGTTGCTCGTTGATGCGCTGGACCAGGCTCCGCGCCGCCTGGATGCGCTCCTGGAGATGCCCGCCCAGATCGCCCGTCAGGTGCTCGAGCATCAGCTCGCGCTCTTCGTCGCGCAGGAGACGGCGACGCTCCTGCACTTCACTCGCGAGCTTCGTGGCGAGATCGGTCACCGACTCGGAGCGTCCCGCATGGACGAGCGTGACGAGACGCAACCCGTCGTCGTTGTCGAGCGTCGGATCGAAGTCCCCCGTCAGTCCCGTGCGCACGTCGGCGTCGCGCTTCGCGTGCCGCAGCACCGACGAACTCCGCGGACTCCTTGCTCGCCCGCCCCTCGAGCGGACCGAGGCGCCACCGACCGTCGAGCGCGATCCAATGCTGCGTCGTCGCGTCGTCCGAGACGCCCACGAGTTCGACGGCCGCCAGAGCAGCCCGCACCGCGGCAACATCAACGGCCGCATCGTCGAGATCGACGCCGGACGCCACGAGGACGTCGGCCAGCGTCCTGCCCGCGCCGCCTGCTCATACTGTGCCTGGCTCAATCCGACGGTTGTCGCGCTCCACATCTGGCCGGGCTCGTGAACCTGGGAGCCCCTTGGAGATCGAGTGGAGATCGAGGCTCCCTGTCCCCGGAGTCTGGTCGTACGTGACGGGCGTGTCAATACCGCCGGACTCACGCAGGCACCTGCATGTCGCTGCTCGCAAGGCGCCGACATAGCCGCGAGGCCGCGCGTCGACGCCACCGGGCACGTCACATCTCGCCATCGTCTTCGAGCCTGAAGACGTGGATAGTGGTTGCCCGACTAGGATTCGAACCTAGATAACAGGTACCAGAAACCTGTGTCCTGCCATTAGACGATCGGGCAACCGGGGTCGGCGGGGCGGGGGCCGTCGATCGGCTCGGAGAGGGTACGAAGGCGGCGGGCGAAGGCAAGTTTCGCGGGCGGGCGCGCGGCGCCGCCCGATGCGTCCGCAGGGTCAGCCATCGAGGGCGTCGCCGGCGTCTTCGGCGCGCGGACCACCGGCACCTTGGCGCACGATCTCGAGGCGCGCCTCGGCGGACTCGAGGAAGCCGTGGCAGGCGCGCAGGTGCTCCATCGCCTGCGCATAGAGGTCGATGGACTGCTCGAGCGGGATGTCGCCCGACTCGAGGCGCCGAATGGCTTCTTCGACCGACTGCAGGTGCTCTTCGAAGCCCGCGCCCGCATCCGTGTCCGCGCCGGACTCCGTGTTCGCCTCGGCGTCCGTGTCCGTGCCGATGTCCTTGTCGCTCACGTCTCACCTCCCTCGTCCGGCGTCGCATGCACCGCCGTAACCTGCGATTCCACCTCGCCCTGCGCGAGACGCGTCCGCAGCCGGTCGCCGGTCCTCACGTCCCTCGCCGACGTCAGCGGCGCGCGTTCGTCACCTCGGCTCGTGATCGAGTAGCCGCGGGCCAGGACGGCCACGGGCGAGACGGCGTCGAGGTGCGCGGCCGTGCGCGCCAGCCGCTCGCGCGCGGCGGCGACGGCACGCGCAAGGGCGTCCGCGCCGCGCGCCTCCCACTCGTCGAGCTGCTGCGCGACGAGCCGCAGCCGTTCGAGCGGCCGCGCGAGAGCGTGCGTGCGCTCGAGCGCGACGATCCGCTCGCGCGCCCGCGCCAACCGTTCGCCGGCAGCGCGCTCGAGGCGCGCGCGGTTCTCGGCCAGACGCGCGGCGAGCTCCGCCGTCTCCGGGAAGACGAGCTCGGCGGCCTCGCTGGGCGTGGCTGCCCGCGCGTCGGCCACGAGGTCCGCGAGGGTCGTGTCGGTCTCGTGTCCAACAGCCGAAACGACGGGCACGGGGCAGTCCGCGATGGCGCGCGCCACGCGCTCCTCGTTGAAGGCCCAGAGGTCCTCGATGCTGCCGCCGCCGCGCGTCGCGACGACGACGTCGAAGTCCCCCACCGCGGGCACGTCACGGAGTGCGCGCACGATCTCGCCCTGCGCCTCCTCGCCCTGCACGCGCACCGGGAAAACGGTGATCCACGCCGTCGGCGCGCGGCGCCGGGCAATGCGCAGGAAGTCGCGCAGCGCCGCCGACGTCGGTGACGTGACGACGGCCACGCGCCGCGGCACGAGCGGCAGGGGGCGCTTGCGCTCGGGCGCGAACAGCCCCTCGAGCGCGAGCTTGCGTTTCAGCGCCTCGAGGCGCAGGTGCAGCTCCCCCACGCCCAGCGGCGCCAGGTCATCGACGATGAGCTGGTACTTGCCGTGCGGCGGATAGACGTCGATGCGCCCGGTCGCCACCACGTCCTGGCCGTCCTCGGGACGGAAGCGCAGCCGCCGCGCCGACGAACGCCACATGGCGCAGACGAGCTGCGCGCCCTCGTCCTTGAGCGAGAAGTAGATGTGCCCCGAGCTCTGCGCGCGCAGGTTCGAGATCTGGCCGCGCACCGCCAGAGCCGGGAAGGCCTCGCCGAGCATCCCCTTGATCTCCTGGGTCAGCTCGACGACGGTGAATACGTGGGCCACGGCGCGTGCGTTCCTCGTACCTACCTCGCGTAGTCGGTCACGCGCGTCTCGCGCAGCAGCGTGACCTTGACCTCGCCGGGATAGGTGAGTTCGTCCTCGATGGCGCGCGCGATCTCCCGCGCGAGGCGCTGCGAGGTGCGGTCGCCGATCTTGCTCGGGTTGACCATCACGCGCAGCTCGCGGCCGGCCTGGATGGCGTACGCCTGGTCCACGCCCTCGTAGCGCGTGGCGATCTCCTCGAGACGCTGCAGGCGCTGGATGTAGCGCTCCAGCGTGTCGCGCCGGGCGCCCGGACGCGAGGCGCTGACGGCGTCCGCGGCCGCCGTGAGCACCGCGTAGTGCGACTCCATCGGCACGTCCTCGTGGTGCGCGGCGATGGCATTGACGACGAGCTGCGTCTCACCACAGCGTCGGGCGGCGTCCGCGCCGACCGCCGGGTGGCCGCCCTAGACCTCGTGGTCGATGGACTTGCCGATGTCGTGAAGGAGGCCGCACCGGCGCCCGAGGCGCTCGTCGAGTCCCAGCTCGGCGCACATCAGCCCGCACACGTGCGCGGCCTCGATCGAGTGCTGCAGCACGTTCTGGCCGTACGACGTACGGAACTTCAGGCGCCCGAGCAGGTGCACCAGCTTGGGGTGCAGTTTCCCGATGTTCAGTTCCATGACGGTGCGCCTGCCGGTCTCGTTGATGTCCTCCTCGACCTCCTCGGCCGTCTGGCGCACGACTTCCTCGATGCGCGCCGGGTGGGTGCGCCCGTCCTTGACGAGCTTGTTCATGGCGCGGCGGGCGGTCTCGCGGCGCACGCCGTCGAACGCCGAGACGAGTACGACGCCCGGCGTGTCATCGACGATGACGTCCACGCCGGCAGCCTTCTCGAAGGCACGGATGTTGCGGCCTTCGCGCCCGATGATGCGGCCCTTGATGTCGTCGTTCGGGATGTCGATCGGCGAGACCGTGATCTCGGACGTGTGGCTGGCCGCGATGCGCTGCACCGCCGTCGAGACGATGTCACGGGAGCGCTCCTCGACCGTGGCGCGGATGTTCTCCTCGCTCTTGGCGATGAGCCGCTCCTCTTCCTCGGCGACGTCGGCGCGGATGGTCTCGAGGAGTTGCGTCGTCGCCTGCTCCGCGGTCATGCCCGCCACGTCGGCGAGCTGCGCGCGGCGCTCCTCCAGGAGGCGCACGGCCTCCTCGCGCGACGTACGGATCTCGTTCTGATCCTTGGCGACGCGGTCCTCGACGTCCTGCAGCATGCGCTGCCGCTTCTCGAGCGCCAGATCGCGCTCGGACAGTGCCGTTTCGCGTGTCTGCTGTGCGCGCTCGCGCTCGCGCAGCTTCTCGCGTTCCTTGTCGAGACGCCGATCGTGCTCCTCGCGGAGTTTCAGCAGTTCGTCGCGGGCGGACAGTTCGGCCTCGCTGCGAATGCGTTCGGCATCGAGTTCGGCACGCTCCTTGAGCGTCCGGGCCTCGAGCTCCGCCTCTTCGCGCCGCGTCGATGCGTCCTTCTTGGCGAGCGCGAAGGCGACGGCGCCGCCGACGACCAGGCCGACTACGCCGAGGAGTATTCCGGTCCAGAGTTCCACGTGATGCCTCCGTCTCGTCGAGTGAGGGACGCCGGCGGCGACGCGCAGTGGCAGCCGGGCGGCGGGGCGTGGAACACGTCAGGGGAACTCGAGGCTCGCCCTGGATCCGGCGGACCGGGCCGTACCGTGACCGGTCTCGCGCGGAGCGCAGGGAAGACGCCGGGACCGACGGCGCGGAGTCGCGCAGCCAGATCGCACACGGCGAGGATTCCGGTCAGCGAGGGCCACGAGGCCCGGAGTGGTTCACGTGCGCCGCTGACCGCGAGGCGCACGAGCGAGAGTGTGATCGAGTTCATGGGTTCCACGGGAAGAGCGGAGACCGCGCGGCCCCCGTCCCACCGCGGACACTCTATAGGGGACGCCGGTCGCTCGGGAACGATTGGGGGCGGACGCCCATCGCGGGAGCCTGAGAAGGTGTTCCCGTGAACACGCTCGGACTACTCGAACATGACGCACGTCAGACCGCTGATGCGCCACGCTTCGCTGTCGCCGCCGACGACGATGACATAGCGGCCGTCGAAGAACGGCGCCTTGCGACCGGCGAGGATCAGGTGGCCGTCACGCAGGTCGATCAGGATGTCGTCCTGCTGTACGCGCACGCGAACCGCTGCCGAGTCGGCCTCGAGCGTGCGGATGGTCCGGCCCTCGTCGTCGATGCCGCTCAGGCGGACGTCGAGCAGAGTGTCGCCGCGCACACCGCCGATCGCGTCGATGCGGTAGGTGACGGCGTCCGACGCCATCGCGAGCAGGCGGTTGAGCTCGTCGCGGATGCGCGCGAGATCCGCCGGGCGACGCATGGCGCCCGCGGCGGGAGGCGGCTCGGTCGCCGGCACGTCCGCCGCCGGCGGCTCCGCGACCGCGGCGGCGGGCGGGCCCGTCGGCGCGGGGGTGCCCGCAACCGCATCCCCGTCCCCCGGCGAAGGCGCGCCCTGCAACGCCGCGCCCGCCGCTGGTGCGCGGGCGGCGCCCGTCACGGCCATCGCACCGAGTTCCCGCTCGAGGCGCCGAATCTCGCGCTCGAGTGCGCCGGCGCGCGCCGACTCGGCGCCGGATCGGCTGCGC
>JAJRVY010000052.1 GCA_024277065.1 Planctomycetota bacterium | reverse complement strand
CGTCGGTGGCCGGGCGGTCACACGACGCCGAGCGCTTCGAGCTTGGACTCGGGGACGACGCCGTTCTCCCAGCCGCGGGCGGCGTAGTACTCGGTGAGCATCGCGTCGAGTTCGCAGACGTGGCCGAGGGAGCCCGGCATGGTCGAGGGTTCGTTCACGAAACGCGCGGGCAGCGTGTCGCAGCCGGCGCCGAAACCGGCGAGGTTGTTGTAGCGGCGCTCGAGATTGTAGATGCGCTCGCCGATCATCAGCACGTCGTCCACCGTGCACGGCACGCCCACCATCGCGGCATACTGCGCGGCGTACTCCTCGGCGCCCTGGGCGAACGCGCTGAACTTGCAGAGGTCCAGACTGTCGCTGAACGCGTGCAGGTCCTGGAAGAGCTTGGTCAGCTCGCCCTTGCCCTTCCACTCCAGGGGGTCCGTGCGCATGGGGATGACGCCCAGCTCGCTCGCCGGGGTGTAGGCGCGCAGGTGGCAGCCGCCACGGTTGCTGGTCGCGTACGCGACGCCCATGCCCTTGAGGCCGCGCGGGTCGTAGGCCGGCACGCCCTGGCCCTTGCAGTGCATGCCGATCTCGGGGTGGCCGAAGTGCTCGGTGGCGGCGATGACGCCGTTCGCGAGCACGTCGCCGAGGCCCTCGCGCGCGACGATGCTCGCGATCACCGCGAGCATGCCCGGCACGTCGCCCCACGCCAGTCCCGCGTCGCCCGTCGCGCCCGCCCAGCCGCGCTCGGTGGCCTCCATGTAGACGGACAGGAGATGGCCGATCTCGATGGCGTCGAAGCCGTGGTCGTTGGCCATGTCGATCATCTTCGCGACCGCGTTGATGTCGTCGTTGCCACAGTTGGCGCCCACCGCCCACGCCGGTTCGTACTCGACGCTCTCCATGCGCAGCCCGGCGAACGGACCGTCCTTGATCTCGACCTCCTTCTTGCACGCCACCGGGCAGGCGTGGCACGTCGGATCGTCCACGAGGATGTGCTCGTTGACGTACTCGCCGGCGATCTTCTCGCCGCTCTCGCCGAATGACGTCAGCTGGCTGTTCCTGGTCGGCAGGCCGCCCATGGTGTTCGTGATGTTCATCAGCACGTTGGTGCCGTAGACCGACAGCCCGCCCTTGCGCGGCGCGGTGATGTTCTTCTCGTCCATGATCGTCGCCAGCGCCCGCTGCCGCGCAGCGCGGAAGGCGTCCGCGTCGGCCGGCGCCGTGAGCGCCTTCGGCGCCTTCACGACGATGGCCTTGAGGTTCTTCGAACCGCCGACGCAACCGGTGCCGCCGCGGCCCGCCGCGCGGTCGTCCTCGTTCAGCCAGGACGCGAAGCGCACCAGGTTCTCGCCGGCCTGCCCGATGGCGATCACGGTCAGATCGTCGGCGCCGTACTTCTCGCGGAAGTGCGCGACCGTGTCGTGCACGCCCTTGCCCCAGACCTCCGCGGCGTCGCGGATCTCCACCGTGCCGTCCGCCACGTACAGGTACGCGGGACGGTCGGCGCGGCCGCTGATGACGAGGCCGTCGAAGCCCGCCCAGCGCAGGCGCGCCGCCGACCAGCCGCCCTGGTGACTGTCGGTGATCGTGCCCGTGAGCGGCGACTTGGTGACGACGGCGAGGCGCCCGCTCATGCTCGCCGCGGACCCCGTCAGCGGACCGTTCATGAAGCAGAGCAGGTTGGCGGGCGAGAGCGGATCGACGCCCGGTCCGTTCTCGAACACGTAGCGCACGCCGAGGCCGCGCGCACCGACGTACTTCCTCGCCCATTCCTCGGGAACGGGCCGGTTCTGGGCGGTCCCCGCCGAGAGATCCACGTGCGCCATCCGGTTCGCGTAGCCGCCGAGCTGCATCGTCCTGCCTCCTTCGAAGCGCGGATTGTAGCGCAACGACGCCGTCAGTCGGTGGGGCGCGGTGGTTTGCCGGGCAGGTACTGCTGCGGCCAGCGCTGATCGGGGTAGTCGTACTCGCTCGCCGCGTGCAGCGTGAGGTACGGATCCCGCAGGTGCGGCCGCGCCATGGCGCAGAGATCGGCGCGGCCGGCGGTGAGGATCGTGTTGCAGTGATCGGCGCCGAGAATGGCGCCCACGGCCATCACCGGCATCCCCGTCTCGTGACCGATGCGGTCGGCGAACGGCACCTGGAACATGCGCCCGTAGTTCGGCTCTGCGTCGGCGGCGATGCCGCTCGTCGAGACGTCGAGCACGTCACAGCCGGCATCCTGCAGCGCGCGCGCGATCAGGACGGCCTCGTCGGCGGTCAGCCCGCCCGGAACCCAGTCCACGGCGGAGATGCGCACCGCCATCGGCTTGCTCTCGGGCCACGCCGCGCGCACGGCGCGGAAGACCTCGAGCGGATAGCGCAGGCGATTCTCGGGCGAGCCCCCGTAGGCGTCGGTGCGCTGATTGCTGATGGGCGAGAGGAACTCGTTGAGCAGGTAGCCGTGCGCCATGTGCACCTCGACCAGATCGAAGCCGGCCTCGTCGGCCAGCCGCGTGGACGTGACGAACGCATCGCGCACGCGGTCCATGTCGCCGCGGTCCATCTCCTTGGGCGCCGGCCAGTCCGGCAGGAACGGCAACGGCGACGGCGCGTACGTCGTCCACGCGTCGTCGGCGGGCAGCGGTACGTCGTGTCCGTCCCACGGATGCGCGCACGAGCCCTTGCGGCCGGCGTGGGCGAGCTGCACGCCGATGCGCGCGCCGGAGTTCTCGTGAACGAAGGCGACGATGCGCCGCCACGCATCGCGCTGCGCGGTGTTCCAGAGGCCCGCGCAGCCCTTCGTGATGCGCCCCTCGGGCTCGACGTCGGTCATCTCGGTGATGACCAGCCCGGCGCCGCCGAGGGCGCGCGAGCCCAGGTGCACGAAGTGCCAGTCGCCAGGCACGCCGTCCACTGCCGAGTATTGGCACATGGGACTCACGACGATGCGGTTGGACAGCTCCAGGCCGCGCAGGCTGTACGGCGTGAACACCGGCGGCGGATCGCCGCCCTCGCTCGTCTGCGGCGCGCCCACGTGCTCGCGATACCACGCCGTGACGTCGGCCACGAGCCGCGGATCGCGCAGCGCCAGGTTGTCGTAGGTGATGCGCTTGCTGCGCGTCATGAGGTTGAAGCTGAGCTGCAGCGGATGCTGCTGCATGTAGCGACGCGCGTTCTCGAACCACTCGAGGCTCGTCTGCGCGGTCTTCTGCAACTTGATGACGTCCACGCGGCGGCTCTCGTGGTATGCGGCGAGGGCCGCCGGCACGTCTCCCGGCCCGTGCTCCCGGAAGGCGGCCACGAGCGCGATGGCGTCCTCCATCGCCAACTTCGTGCCGGACCCGATGGAGAAGTGCGCGGTGTGCACGGCGTCTCCGATCAGCACGACGTTGTCGTGGCTCCAGCGCTCGCACGTGATGGTCGGGAACTGCCGCCACGACGAGCGATTCGCGAGCAGGTCGTGGCCGTCCAGGTACTTGCCGAACAGCGCCTGGCAGTACACGACGGTCTCTTCCTCCGTCTTGCCGTCCATGCCCGCGGCGCGCCAGGTGTCCTCGTCGCACTCCACGATCCAGGTCGAGAGATCGTTCTGGAAGGGGTACGCGTGGACCATGAACAGACCGTGCTCGTTCTCCTCGAAGATGAAGGTGAACGCCTCGAGCGGCTTGTTCGTGCCGAGCCAGCAGAAGCGATTCGGGCGCCAGTCGATCGTCGGCACGAAGTGCTCGGCGAGGTGATCGCGCACGAGGCTGTTGACACCGTCCGCGCCGAGGATCAGGTCGGCCTCCCCCACCGCCTCGACGCCCGCGATCTCGCTCTCGAAGCGCAGGTCCACGCCGAGGTCGCGGCAACGTGCTTGCAGGATGTTGAGGAGCTTCTTGCGCGACATGCCGCAGAAGCCGTGGCCCGTCGAGCGCACGCACGTGCCGCCGTAGTACGTCTCGATGTCGCCCCAGTAGCGGAACGACGTGGTGATCTCGCGGAAGCTCTCGGCGTCGGCGTCCTCGAAGCCCGAGAGCGTCTCGTCGGAGAACACCACGCCCCAGCCGAACGTGTCGTCGGCGCGGTTGCGCTCGTGGACCACGATCTCGGCGTCCGGGTACGCCTTCTTCATGAGGATGGCGAAGTACAGGCCGCCGGGCCCGCCACCGATGCTGACGATCTTCATCACGTCTCCAGGGTCAGCCGGCCGCGCGCGGGTCGTCCACGGGGCCTCACACGAGCCGATTGTAGGGCGAGGGCGCCGCCGAAAGCGCCCTCGTGCCGAGTTGCGCAACGGCGTACGCCCACGCGTCGCTCGCGTTGAGCGACGGCACGAGCCGCAGTTCCTCGCCGCCCGCCTCGCGGAACGTCGCCGCGTTGCGGATGGCCAGCTCCTCGAGGGTCTCGAGGCAGTCGGCCACGAACGCCGGCGACATGATCGCGATGCGCTTGACGCCCTCCGCCGCCAGTTCCTTCAGCCGCACGTCGGTGTAGGGCCCGATCCACGGTGTGCGCCCCATGCGCGACTGGAACGTGACCTGGGCGAGGCCCTCGCCCAGGCCCAGCTCGCGGACCAGGCCGCGCGCCGTGGCGAAGCACTGCGCGCGGTAGCAGTTGCGGTTGGCCGGGCCGATGGCGTCGCAGCAATCCGCCCGCGCGAAGCAGTGCCCCGGCGCGTCGGCGCTCCGCGTGCAGTGCCTCTGCGGCACGCCGTGGAACGACAGCAGCACGCGGTCGGGCCGCATGTCGCGCAGCACCGGACGGGCCACGGCCGCCATCGCCCGCAGGAACGCCGGCTCCTCGTAGAACGGCGGCACGACGTGAACCGCCGGCACGTTCCACGCGCCGCGCAGCACGTCGTAGACCTTCTCGACGGCCGAGCCCCACGCCGCGGATGCGTACTGCGGGAAGAGCGGAAAAACGACGATGCGGTCGATGCCCTCGCGCCGCATCTCGGCCAGCGCCGCCTCGATGGACGGCCTGCCATAGCGCATGGCGAGCGCGACGACGACGTCCTCGCCGAGCCGCGCGCGCACCTTCGCGGCAAGGTCCTCGCCGTGGAAGAGCAGCGGCGAGCCGCGCTCGGTGAACACCTTCGCGTAGGCCTGCGCCGAGACCCGCGGCCGGAAGGGCAGGATGACGAGCTCGAGCAACAGCCGGCGCCCGAGCGGGTTGATGTCGATCACCCGCGGATCGGACAGGAACTCGCGCAGATAGCGCCGCACGTCCGCGGTGGACGCGCTGTCCGGCGTGCCAAGATTCAGGAGGACGAGGCCCCAGCTCTTCATCGCGCCGACATGAGAACAGCGCCGCCGCCGATCGCCGCGGCCAGAACGAGCACGACGAGCACGATCTTGACCCACGACCACGGCGCGCGGCCGACCACGCGGCCGGTCTGCCCATGCATGATGCCCTGCTCCGACACGCCGTCGGGGAGTTCGGGGACGTCGTCGCTCACGCTCGGGAGAACCTCCGCCGCAGTCCCCGGTTCGAAGGCCGAACCGCGGGCGCCGAGCAGATGTTAGATTGCGCAGGTGCCCCGGGACCACCGTCGGGCGCGCGGTTCGGCAAGGAGGAACGAGATGGGCGTGACGGACTGGTTCAAGCGCGGCGTCGGCGAGATGATGGTCGCCCGCCCGGATGCGGCAAAGTCGCAGGTCGTGTGGAAGCACCCCGACCCGACCATCCCGATGAAGTCGCAGCTCACGGTCGAGGCCGACGAGCAGGCGGTGTTCTTCCGCGACGGCAAGATCGTGAAGGTGATGGACGCCGGGCGCTACACGCTCGACTCCTCGAACCTGCCGTTCCTCTCGAACCTGGTGGACTCGTTCACCGGCGGCAACGTGTTCATCGCCGAGGTCTTCTTCGTCAGCACGCGCGAGCACCCGGGCAACAAATTCGGCGGCCGCATCGGGCACGTCGAGGACCCCAAGAGCGGCATCCCCGTCGAGACCATGGTGCACGGCCAGTTCAGCTTCCGCGTCACCGACCCCGAGAAGCTGATCGTCGGGCTCGTCGGCATGGGCCGCGCCGACTCGTTCATGGTCCGCGCCTGGATGAAGGAGCAGGTGCTCAAGGTACTGCGCGACCGCATCGCCGAGCTCTGCGTCAAGAACAAGTGGCCGTTGCTCGACGTCACATCCGGCGCCTACACCGAGGAGATCGAGAAGACGGTCATCGCGGCCATGGCCGAGCACGTGGAGACGTACGGCATCGAGATCGTGCGCCTCGGCAACTTCGCCGTCGCCATCGACGACGACGATGCCGACAACCTCAAGCGTCTCTACACCGACGCGGCCTACCTCAAGACCGTCGGCGGCGTCGGCGCCTACCAGCAGTTCGCGGCCGGCAAGGCCATGATGGGCGCGGGCGAGGGCATGGCCAAGGGCGGCGGGGGTGGTGACGGCGGCGGCGGTGGCGGCGCAGGCGGGCTGCTCGGCGGCGCGGGGCTCGGCGTCGGCTTCGGCCTGGCGCAGATGCTCGTGCGCGACAACCAGGGCGGCCAGACGCTCGCCCCGGCGGCGCCCGGCGTCGTGTGCGATGAATGCGACGCGACCGTGCCGCCGGGCAAGTTCTGCAGCGCCTGTGGCAAGGAGCTGCAGAAGAAGCCCGAGGCGGGCGGCTTCTGCTCGAAGTGCGGCAGCCCGCTCGCGGCGGACGCGCAGTTCTGCGGCCAGTGCGGCACCAAGCGCGAGTGAGGGCGCACGCCGCGCCGACACCATGAACCTGCTCCCCGACACCGTGCGCGCCACGCTGCTCGAAGTGCAGCGCGCCGACATCCACGACCAGCCCAACTGGCTGCTGGTCTACGCCATCAGCGGCGAGCCCGCCTTGCAGGAGGCCCGTCTCGCCACCCCGTCCGTCTACGACGCTCCGCGCCCCGGCGACGCCGTCGTCATCCACCGCGTCCTCGGCGAGGCCGTCGAGGTCCGCCGGGCGGAGTAGGCAGGAGTGAGCGGCAGCGCGGCGATGCGGCAGGCGCGAGGCGAGAGCGGCCACGGTGGCGCCCGGCGCACGGGCCCGGGGTGGGCGCGCGTCCCGGTGCTCGCGGTGGCGGGCGGCAGGATCTACGTGTTCGGTGGTCTGGACGCCGAGGGGCGGGCACTCGCCTCGGCCGAGGTGTGCGACCCGCTCACGGACACCTGGGCGACGCGGTGACGGCGTCCCGCGCGGTCCCCGGGGCTCGCACGCCGCGCGCGATGTGTCCGCGCTGCGAGCGGCCGGAGAGCGTCTGCTACTGCCATGCGCTCGTGAGCATCGAGACGCGCTCGCGCATCGTCATCCTGCAGCACCCGCGCGAGCAGGGGATGCCGATCGGCACGGCGCACATGGCGCAGCTCTGTCTGCCGCAGGCGAGTCTGCACGTGGGACTCGCGTGGGACGACAGCGACGTCCTGCGCGAGGCGTGCGGCGATCCCGAACGTCCACCGCTGCTGCTCCATCCCGGGCCGGGCGCACGCGACATCCTCCGTGAGCCACCCGCCGCGCCCGTGACGCTGATCGTCGTGGACGGCACGTGGTCGCAGGCCGGCGCGCTGGTGCGCGACAACCCACGGCTCGCAAGTCTCCCGCGGTACGCGTTCCACGCGCCCGAGCCGTCGCAGTACAGGATCCGCCGCGAGCCGCGTGCGGAGTACGTCTCGACGATCGAGGCGCTGATGCACGTGCTCGGCGCCCTCGAGGGCGCCCCAGGACGTTTTCGCCCGCTGCTGCGCCCCATGAACGCGATGGTCGAGGCACAGGTCGCCGCGCAGGCCCGCGCGCCGCGGCCGCGCCCCCGTCCGCGCGACGGCCGCCCGCGTCCCCACCTCACGCCGCGCGAGCGTCTGCAGCGGGAGATCGTCGCGCGCTGGGACGATCTCGTGCTCGTGTTCGGCGACGCCAACGCCTGGCCCTACGACACGCCGCAGCACGCCCTCGGAGATGAGCTCGTGCACTGGGTCGCCCACCGCCCGAGTACGCGCGGGACCTTCGCCTTCGTCGTCGCGCCGCGCAATCCACTCGCGCCCGATGCGCCGCGACACACCGGGCTGGCGCCGGAGACGCTCCTTGCGGGAGGGTCCCCCACCGAGCTGTTCGCGGCGTTCTCCGCCTTCACGCGTCCCACCGACGTGATTGCGTCCTGGGGCCACCACGGGCTGCGGCTGTTCAAGGACTGCGGCGGCGCGCTGCCCGGCACCTTCCTCGACCTGCGGCAAGCCGCGCGCAAGCTCACGAACGCGAAGACCGGCACCCTGGAGCGCTACGCCGCAGCAGCCGCCGGGGCGACGGACACGCCGCGCGGCCCGCCGCCGCCCCCCGGCCGCGCCGGCCGCCGGCTCGGCATGCTGATCGCGATCCTCGACGCCTGGCGCGCGCTCGCGGGCGAGCGGCGAGAGCGCCCTGCGCCCGGTGCGGCGGACGCCGTGCACGGATCGCCCCGCGGCGGACTCGTCCTCTGAGGAATGCCCCATATCTGCCCCGTCACGGGGCATGCGCCCCGGGCTCCCGCATGGGATGCTGATCCACGGCGGGGCGCGGAGCGTGCACGCGCGGGAGCTCGCTCCCGCCGCCGCGACGGCCGGTGCTGCGGCCGACCGCGCCGTCGAACGAGCAAGTCGAGATCGAGAACGGAGCCCAGCGATGAGACAGACAACGAGAAACGCCATCTTCGCCGTCGGCGGAGCCGCCGTCACACTGGTCGCGGCCGTGTCACTCGAGGCGCTCGGCGAGGGCGAGATCCCCGAGGGCTACAACACGCCGATCCCGGAGTCGATCATGACACCGGACCAGGTGAAGACGCGCCTCGGCACACTCGAGTTCAAGGACGGCATGCCGACGAAGGAGACCGTCGAGACAGCCTACGAGAACCTCGACTTCATGCGCGGCGTCGAGGTCTTCCTCAACTTCATCCCGGCGACGTCGATCGAGGGCATCCGCCGCGGCATGGCCGAGCTCGGCGTCACGAAGTCCAACCAGTGCGTGCTGTTCGATCGGCTGATGGACTCGCGGCCGCTCTTCCTGACCGGCAACACCGACACGGTCTACGCCTCGGTCATGCTCGACCTCGAGCGCGACGGGCCGACGGTCGTCGAGATCCCGCCGAACTGCGGCCCCGGCACCGTCAACGACGCGTTCTTCCGTTTCGTGATCGACATGGGCTTCCCCGGCCCGGATCGTGGCAAGGGAGGCAAGTACCTGATCCTGCCGCCCGGCCACGACCTGGACATCGACGCGCCGATCGGCGGAGCCGAGGTGGAGGTGGGCGGCACCAAGTACTTCGCGGCCGAGTCCCCGACGTACACGCAGTGGCTGATCCTGCGCGGCTTCCTCGTCGATGGCAAGCCGGACGCGGCGACGAAGATGTTCAAGGAGGGCCTGAAGGTCTATCCGCTCTCCGCGGCGGCCGCCCCTCCGGCGATGGAGTTCGTCAGCGGCTCGGCGAAGCACTTCAACACGATCCACGCCAACGACTTCGAGTTCTACGAGGAACTCCACGACGTTCTCGCGAAGGAGCCGCTCAGCTTCATCGACCCCGAGCTGCGCGGCCTCGCGGCGGCCATCGGCATCCGCAAGGGCGCGCCCTTCGCGCCCGACGCGCGCATGAAGGCCACGCTGACGGAGGCCGTCGCCGTGGGCAACGCCACCGCGCGCGCCATCCTCTTCGCCCCGCGCGATCCGACGAGCTATCTCTACGAGGACCGCCGGTGGTTCACGCCGTTCATCGGCGGCAGCCACGAGTGGCTGCGCGACGGCGGCAACGGCGGCCGCTACATGGACGCCCGGACGGCGTTCTTCTACGGAGCCACGGTCAACACGCCGGCGATGGCGCTGAAGATGATCGGCAAGGGTTCGCAGTACGCCTACGACGCGCGGGACGCGAACGGCAACTACCTCGAGGGGGCCAAGACCTACCGGCTGAACGTTCCGGGGAACGTCCCTGCGAAGGACTTCTGGTCCGTGGTCGCCTACGACCCGCAGACGCGCTCGGAGCTGCAGACCAGCCAGACCTTCCCGAGCAAGAACAACGAGCGCGACGACCTCGCCGTCAACGAAGACGGCTCGGTTGACCTGTGGTTCGGTCCGCAGGCCCCCGACGGCAAGGAGAGCAACTGGATCCAGACCGTGCCGGGCAAGAACTTCATCGTCCTGATCCGCCTCTACGGGCCCCTCGAGCCCTGGTTCGACCGGACCTGGAGGCCGGGCGACTTCGAGCTCGTCGATTGATCGTGCCCGCGGCGTTCATCGCGGCACGGTCCGGCTATCCGACGATGCGTCGGCGTAGCCCGTCGGGTTGGCGCTCTGCCAGCGCCAGTGGTCGCGCACCATGACGTCGAGGTCCCGCGCGGCGCGCCAGTCCAGGTACTCGGCGGCGAACGCCGGGTCGGCGTAGGTCGCGGCGATGTCGCCCGGGCGGCGGGCGACGATCTCGTGCGGGATGGGGTGGCCGGTGGCGCGGCGGGCGGCGGCGATCATGTCGAGTACCGAGTAGCCGCGGCCCGTGCCGAGGTTGACGGCGACGCAGCCGCGCGTCTTCGCCAGAGCGTCCAGCGCCGCGAGATGGCCGACGGCCAGGTCCGTGACGTGGATGTAGTCGCGCACGCCCGTGCCGTCCGGCGTCGGGTAGTCGTCGCCGAACACGCGCACGCGCTCGCGGCGCCCAACCGCCACCTGCATCACGAACGGCATCAGGTTGTTCGGGATGCCGGCCGGGTCCTCACCGATGCGGCCGCTCGCGTCGGCGCCGACGGGATTGAAGTAGCGCAGCAGAACGACGCGCCAGGGCTCCTCGAGCGGTGACGCGGCGAGGTCGAAGAGCATGTCCTCGATGATGAGCTTGGAGCGTCCGTAGGGATTGGTGGCTGAGCGCGGGAAGTCCTCGCGGACGGGCACCTGCGCCGGGTCGCCGTACACGGTGCAGGACGAGGAGAAGACGAGATCGCGCACGCCTGCGGCGCGCATGGCGGAGAGCAGCGTGACGGTGCCGGCAACGTTGTTGTCGTAGTACGCGAGCGGCTGCTCCACCGACTCCCCCACGGCTTTGAGCCCGGCGAAGTGGATGACGGCGTCGATCCGCTGCGCCGCGAAGATGCCGTCCAGCGCCCCGCGGTCGCGAATGTCGGCCTCGTGGAAGACGAGTTCGCAGCCGGCCAGCTCCCGCACGCGGTCGAGGGACACGCGGCTGGCGTTGCTGAGGTTGTCGATGACGACGACGTCGCGCCCCGCGCGCAGTAGTTCCAGGCAGGCGTGACTGCCGATGTACCCCGCACCGCCGGTGACCAGAACGGTATGGCTCATGTCTCCCCCATCGGCACGATGACGGCGCGAGCGCACCGGCGGGCGAGAAGCGCCGTCATGCCAGGAGATCCTCCAGCACGTGCCACAGCGCCCCCATGCTCTGCGCGGCGATCGCGCGCGGCGCGCCCGCGACGGGTTCGCGACGCACGTGCTCGCAGTACGCCACGAACTCGTCCACCAGCCCGGCCTCGCGCAGCGCGAGATCCGTCGCCCCGTCGCCGACGCCGACGACCGGCCGCGACCAGCGCAGGGCCGCGGCGCGCACGCCCCCGACCTTCGAGTGCTCGAAGCCGTCGCAGACGAGCCCCAGCAGCTCCCCGTCCGCGCTCCAACGGCCGCTCACACCGCACGTGCGCGCCGCGTCGATGCCGAGCGCGCGCGCCGGCGGCAGCAGCACCTCGCGGAACGCCCCGCTCACGATCCACGCGTCGTGCCCGGTCGCGTGCAGCCAGGTGACCACGTCGGACGCGCCGTCGGTCAGATCACGCGCGAGCTCTTCGCCGAGCGCCGCAAGCGAGGCACGCGTCGGACTCGCGATGGCGAGGATCGCCGCCAGCGACTCGTCGAACGGCAGCTCGCCGTCCATGGCGCGGCGCGTCAGGTCATCGACGAGGCGCAGATCAGCGGCATCCACGCCGGGCGTGCGCGCGAGCGCCAGTTCCAGGCTCTCGCACGGAACGAGCGTGCTGTCGAAGTCCAAGACCACCGTACCCATGCGTGTCATGCACACTCTGCCGCGGCGAGCCGGCGATTCCGACGACTGCACGAGCGGGCGGGCGGGCGAGCGGGCGGGCGCTGAACGCCTACTCGTCGCCGTCGTCGTCCAGCCCGAGTTTCTGCAACTTGGGCGCGATGACGGCCTGGCAGTACCCGGCGCGGGTGTTCAGGCGGTAGTAGTCCTGGTGGTGGTCCTCGGCCCGGTAGTACGTCGAGGCGGCGGTGATCTCCGTGACGATGGGGGCCGTGAAGCGCGCCTGCGCGGCCTCCTTGGAACGCTATGCCGCCGCGCGCTGTGCGGCGGAGTGCACGAAGATCGCAGACCGGTACTGCGTGCCGACGTCGGCCCCCTGGCGGTTCAGCGTCGTCGGATTGTGGAGCTTCCAGAACCAGTCCAGCAGGGCGTCGTAGGTGACGGCCGACGGATCGAACGTCACCTGCACGACCTCGGCGTGGCCCGTGTCGCCGCTGCAGACCTGTTCGTACGTGGGGTTCTCGACGTCACCGCCCATGTAGCCCGACGACACGTCGAGGACGCCGTCCAGTTGCTCGAGCACGGCCTCGGTGCACCAGAAGCAGCCCGTCGCGAACGTCGCGGTCTCCTCTGCGGCTCCGGCGGCCGGGAGTTCCGCGGTCTCATCTTCGGTCACGGTCACCTCCGGTGTCACGGCCTCGTCCTGCGTCGCGGATGCCACGGCCGGCGCGCGTTCCCCGTCCGCTGCGCCGCGGTCCGGGGACGTGGACGCGGCGCCCGAGCACGCTCCGAGAACGCCCGGTGCGAGCAACGCCAGTGCGAGCAGAGTTCTGGTCATCATCGCCCCATGTTCGTCCATCCTGCCCGGCGCGCCAACGGTCAGATGCGTACACGAACCGTGGCGGCAGCGCGGACGGCGGCGGCGATGGCCGCGGCATCGATGCCGCACGCACGTTTCTGCTCGTCGCGGGCGCCGTGCGCGATCCAACGCTCCGGGATCGCGAGCCGCGTGATCAGGCGCGTGTCGAGCCCGGCGCCCGCGGCGGCCTCGAGCGCCGCCGCGCCGAAGCCGCCCGGCAGCCCGTGATCCTCGACGGTGACGATCGGCACGCCGGACGCCAGAAGTTGCGTCAGGAGGTCCGTGTCCACGGGCTTGGCGAAACGCGCGTCGTAGAGCGAGACGCGCACGTCGTCGCCGAACATCTCGAGCGCCGCCGCGGCGTCCATGGCGCTGACCCCGTAGGCGAGGATCGCGACGTCGGGATCCTCGGCCACGACCAGCGGCCGCGCACGGCCGATCTCGAACGGCGGGCACAGGCCGCCTGCGAAGCGCTCGCTGACCGTGTCGCGAGGATAGCGCACGACCGACAGTCGATCGTCGAGCGTGCGCATCAGCTCGAGCGCGCCGCGCAGGCTGGGTTCGTCCATGGCCGCCATCAGTACGGCCCGCGGGAGCACGCGCAGGATGGAGACGTCGCAGAACCCGTGGTGCACGGCGCCGTCGCCGCCCACGAGCCCCGCGCGGTCGAGGCACAGCCGCACGCCGAGTCCCTGCAACGCGACCTCCTGGAACGCCTGATCGAAGGCGCGCTGCAGGAACGTCGAGTAGACGGCGAAGAACGGCCTGCGCCCGGCGCGCGCCATGCCCGCCATGGTGTCCATGGCGTGGGACTCGCAGATTCCCGTGTCGAAGGCGCGATCCGGGAACTCGTCGAGCAGCGGCTCGAGCCCGGTGCCGCCGGGCATCGCCGCAGTGCACGCCACGATGTCGTCGTCCCGCTGCATGACGTCGCGCAGGGCGTCCGAGAACGCGGCCGTGAACGAACGCCCGTTCTTCGCGATCTCGACGCGGTCACCGGCCAGACGGAACGGCGCCGGGGCGTGGAACCTCGTGGCGTCGCCCTCGGCGAACGCATAGCCCTTGCCCTTGACGGTGTGGACGTGCAGCAGCACGGGCCGGTCGAGCACGGCCACCTCGCGCAGAACGCGGATCAGGCGCGGCAGGTCGTGGCCGTCCATCGGCCCGAGCGTCACGAGACCGAACCTCGCGAACCACGAGTTGGCAGCGAGCAGATCCTTGGCGGCGTCCGAGAAGCGGTGATAGAGGCTCTCGACGAGGTCCCCGCCGAGGATGCGCCCCGCCAGATCGTGCGCGCGGCGCTTGGCGCCGAGGTACGGCGTACTGACGCGCAACTCGTCGAGCTGTCGTGCGAGGGCGCCCTGGGTGCGCGAGATCGACATGCCGTTGTCGTTCAGGACGACGAGGATCTGCCGGCCGAGCGTGCCCGCCGCGTTGAGCCCTTCCATCGCCACGCCGTTGGCGATCGACGCGTCGCCGATCAGCGCGACGACGCGGCGCCCGCGCGGGCGCTCCTCGGAATCGAAGCCCTCTGCACCGAGGCGATCGCCCTTGGCCACGCCGACGGCCGTCGAGATGCTCGTGCCGGCGTGGCCGACCTGGAACAGGTCGTAGCGGGACTCGGCCGGGCTCGGAAAGCCGGAGATCCCGCCACTCTGGCGCAGCGTCCCGAAGCGCGCATGGCGCCCGGTCAGGAGCTTGTGCGGATAGCACTGATGCCCGACGTCGAAGAGCAGCCGGTCGCGGCCGAAGTCGAAGACGTAGTGCAGCGCGATCGTGAGCTCGACGACGCCGAGGTTCGGCGCGAGGTGCCCGCCGCTCTGCTGCACCTGCTCGCAGATGCAGCGGCGGATCTCGGCGGCAACGCGCGGCAGGGCGTTCTCGGGCAGCGCCCGTAGGTCGTCCGGCGTGAGAATGGTCGGGAGGATCTCGGCCGGGAGGCCGTCGAACGGTGGTGCGTCGGAGGACATGAAGCGCGACCTACAGGGGGAACGGTTCGCGGGAGACGACGGCCCGTGATTGTGACGCGCGAACCGCGCCCGGCACTCCCACGAATTCGAGAAAACGCGCAACCGCGCGGCGAAGCATCTCGGCGGCTCAGCGCGCGAGCCGCGCCAGGACGGCGTCGATGCCGCTCACGGACGGGCGGCCGTCCTCGTAGAGCACGACGTGGGGCACGGCGCGGATGCCGTACTGCCGCGCGACCGGGGAATCCCACGAACCGATGTCGATGACGCGGAGGGAGGCATCCGGATCCGCGCGTACGGCGTCCTCGATGCGCGGCGCCGTGCGGCGACACGCACCGCACCAGGGCTTCGTGAAGAAGAAGACCGTACGCCCGGACGAACGCGCGAACGCCGCCAGATCGACCTCCGCCCCCTCCGAGATCACGCCCGCGGGAGCGTCGCTGCGGGCGTCCACGCGCACCGTCGCCCAATCGCTGAACCCGCCCCGGGTGCTGACGAACGCACCGAGCCCCGCGACGACGAGGAGGACGGCGGCGAACGTGAGGGAAGACTTCAACGGGGCTCCCGGGGGCGCGGCGTGCGCCGTGCGTCCTGACGAACACGCGAGGCCGCGCGCGAAGTCCCGGACTCGCCGTGTTGCGCGGCACTGTAGCCTCACGGCGTGTCACGCTTCTGGTGGTCGATCGTACGGATGCTCGCCTGGGTGGTGGTGCGTGTCTACTACCGCCGACTCGACGTCGCGGGGAGCCAGAACGTGCCGCGGCAGGGCCCCCTGCTACTGGTCGTCAATCACCCGAACTCGCTCCTCGACGCGGCAGCGCTCATCCTGGCGCTGCCGCGAGCCGTGCGCATCGGGGCCAAGGAGCCCCTGTTCCGCTCGCGCCTCTGGGGTCCTGTGCTGCGCCGCGTCGGGGGCATCCCGATCCATCGCCGGCAGGACGCGGGCTCGGACCCCACACGCAACAAGGAGACGTACGACGCGTACGTCGCCGCGCTCCATGCGGGCGGTGCCTGCGCCATCTTTCCCGAGGGCTTCTCGCACGTGGAGCCGGCGCTGCAGCCCGTCAAGGCGGGCGCCGCGCGGATCGCCGTGCAGGCCGAGGAGGAGCGCGCCGACGGGCCACCGCTGGCGATCGTGCCCATCGGCCTGATGTTCCGGCCGGCGCAGGTCTTCCGCGGCGACGCCTACGTCCGCATCGGCGCGCCGTTCGGGATCGAGGACCTCGCGGGCAGGCCGCGCAGCGAGTCGATCCCCGCGCTCCAGCAGCGCATGCGCGAGGAACTCGTGCGCCTGATGCTGCACCTCGACCGTACCGACATGGAGCCGCTCATCAAGGGCGTGGCGCGCGTCTGGGAGCAGGGGCGCCGCGGCACGGCGGAGCTCGCCGAGAGCGCCTCGCGGGCCGACATCGAACGGCTCGCGAGCCGCTGTCTCAACCACTTCCTGGCCACCGACCCCGACGTCGTCGAGGCCGTGCGCGAGCGCTACGCCGCCTACCGCCGCATCGCCGACGATGCCGGGATCGGGTCCGTCTCAATGGACCTGCGCGAGCGGCCGTTCCGCTGGACGGCGGAGTACGCGGGCCTGTGCCTGCAACTCGTCGCGGGGCTGCCGCTCTTCGTCGCCGGGCTCCTGTTCGCCTACGTCCCGGCGCGTCTGACGGACCACGTCGCACGGCGGGTCGCAGAGAAACAGGGCGCCGCCGCACTGCCCGTCGCGCGCATCGTCGCGGGCGCCATGGCGTTCGGGCTGTTCTGGGCGCCGCTCCTGTGGCTGTTCCACGACTGGTCGCGGGATCTCGTCGTCACGGGAGCGTTCGCGGGGCTGCTCGTCATCACTTCGCTCGCGCTCGTCGGGTATCGCCGCCGCGTGCGCGCCTGGTGGCGGCGCTTCTTCGCCCTGGCACCGGGCTTCGTACGGCGCCGCGCCCTCGCCCGCGTCGTGGCCGCCCGCGATCGCCTGCTGTGGCTGCTGCACGAGAGCGCCCGGCGCTACGAGGCCGAGACCGGCGACGCCGTGCTCCCCACCGAGAGCGAGCGCCTGCGCGACGCGGAACTGCGCAGTCGCCGCAGCTTCCGGGCGCGACGCCTGGCCTTCGTCGCCACCGCGCTGATCGCCGCCTGGCTGCTCGCGCTCCCGGTTGGCCCGGAGGGTCGCGCCCTCGCCGCGGTGCCGTCGCCGTGGCTGGACGCCACGGTCGGGCAGGCACCGCAGCGGCTCGCGTCGGATGCCACGGCGCTCGTCGGCTACCTCGACACGCTGCACGCCGTGAACACGCGCTCGGACGAGCTGCGTGCCGACTTCCGCGAGGGCCGCCGCGACTACTACGCACCCGGGGACGGCGACGCCGTGCGGGACTGCCTGGCACAGTTCCTGACCTGCCGCGAGGGCCTCCTGCGCCTCGCTTGGTACTACGCCGCGACGTCCGCCGAGAGATCCGCGGAGGTCCGTGCGCAGGCGTTCGTCATCGCCCACGCCGCGATCGTGGAGCTGTGCGCGCGCGGGATGCAGTTCGTCGAGACGTTCGAGGGCGACGCGGAGGCCATGCGGCGTCTCAACGAGTCCGACGTCGCGCGCGGCATCCCGCAGGGGCTCTACGACGAGGTCCGCGCGAGCCTCGCGGACCCGGGGCGCCTGGAACAACTCGCGCGCGGCGTCGAGCGCTTCGATGAGCTCGGCGAGGCGGGCGCACTGCCGGCCGGCGCGCCGTGGGACCGCATCGTGCGGCGCGCGGCGCGGGGCGCCGAGGTGGTGCAGGAACTCGGGGCGCACGCACTCTCCTACGACGCGAAGACGCGCCTGCGCCGCATCGTCGAGCGCGGCAACCGCGGCCGCTACACCGTCTCCGCCCTCGTCTCGACGTGGATCGGCGACGCGCGCGTGCGCCGTCGGCCCGGCCGCCCGGGACTGATCACGGCGGAGCAGGTGCAGCGCCTACGCACGGAGCTGCGGCCCGGCGACATCATCCTGGAGCGCCGCAACTGGTACCTGTCGAACGCCTTCCTGCCGGGCTTCTGGCCGCACTCGGCGCTGTACGTGGGCGGCGCCGAGGGACTGCGCGCGCTGGGCATCGAGGACGACCCGCGCGCGACGCGCGTGCTCCCCGAACTTCGCGCGCCCGACGCCGCGGGCGACGATCTCGTGATCATCGAGTCCACGTCGGACGGCGTCATCTTCACGTCGCTCGAGCACTCGGTCGGCGAGGCCGACGCCGTCTGCGTGCTGCGCCCGAACCTGCCCCCGGAACGCATCGCGGAGTCCATCGCGCGGGCCCTCACGCATCGCGGCAAGCCCTACGACTTCGATTTCGACTTCTTCTCCGCGGACAAGCTCGTCTGCACCGAGGTCCTCTACCAGGCGTACGCAGGCGACATCGCCATCGAACCCATCGAGGTCATGGGCCGCAGGACGCTGCCGGCCCGCGAGTTCGTGCGCATGTGGGCGAGCGACCTGGGTGGGCCGCAGCCGCGCTTCTCGCTCATCGCCTTCCTCGACCACGACGAGGAACGCGGGCGCGCCGTCCCGGCCGGCGCCGACGCTCTCCGGGACACCCTGGACCGCCCCGGGCTCACGCTGCTCGGACGCGAGAGCGGACGCCCGCGCATCCTCAGCCTCCCGGTGCTGGCACTGATCGCCCTGGCCCTCGTCGCCGTCACCCTCCCCCGCCGCCGCGCGAGCGACAGCGAGTGAACGGAGATGCGCGCCGTGGGACGCCTCACGGCGCACCCGCCGCCGATTGAGACCACGGCACGTGGCACATGTCATGGCGCGCGACATCGGCTCAGCAAGTTTGAAGGCGGATCGCGGTCCGAGTCACGGGCCATGCGTGGGACGGCCTCCTCGAGCCTGTTAGTTGCGCTCGAGCCTGTTAGTTGCGGCCGTCCCTCGGGGCTTGCGCGCGGGTGTCCTTCGTGGGGGGTGGCGGCGCTGCTATCTTCCGCGGGATCGGCCCACTCGGGCCGCAGAGGTGCTGAGGATGGAGGCGCAGAGCGTGCAGGTGGACGAGCAGGTGAGCGAGGCCGGTGAGGCGAACGGCGCAGCGCGTGTCGAGGCCGGAGAGGCGGACGTCGCGGCGCGTGTCGTGGGCGCCGGGGCTGCCCGGGGCGCTGTCGATCAGGCCGGCGGCAGCGATGCCGCGCCGACGCTCGAGGACGGGCGCACGCGCTGCTCGTGGGTGCGCGGGCGCCCCGAGCACCACCTCTTCCACGACGCCGAGTGGGGCCGGCTGCCCGACACCGAGGCGCCCGTGTTCGAGCGCGTGCTGTTCACGTGCCTCTCGCGCGGCCTGCCGCTCGTGGACGTCTTGGATCAGCGCATGGCGATCTTCGAGGCATTCGCGGAGTGGGACTACGAGAAGGTCGCGGCCATGACGGACGAGGAGATGGACGCGCTGACCGCTCGCGGCGGCGTGTTCGCGGACGGGGGCGCTCTGCGCCGCATCCGCGACGCGGCGACCTCGTGCATCGCGATCAAGAACGAGTTCAAGGGGCTGCTGGACTACTTTCTCACCATGCCCGCGCTCCTGCCCGAGGAGCAGCTCACCGATGTCGCCGCGCGCTTCTCGGGGTTCGACAAGGACGACGCCGCGAGGCTCATCCAGTTGATGGGCTGTGTCGGCGGGTCCGTCCAGCAGTGGTCCCACGAGCGCGACTGCTGGATCTACTGACGGGCTCCGCGGGCGCGGAACGCTCGCGGAACGGACTGAAACGACGGAATCCGTTTCGCCTCGCGGCGCGGCGCTCCGTCGATGTCTTGGTGAAGGACACGTGAGGAGTGGACGGCTTTCGTCCTCGGACGCCCTGCCGGCCACTCCCCGGATGCATGCCGGGAGATGAAGCCGTGATCGAAGCAAGGGGCCTGTCCATGCGCTACGGCGCCGTCACCGCGCTCGCGGACGCGACGTTCGAGGCGAAGAAGGGCGAGGTGGTCGGCCTGCTGGGTCCTAACGGGGCCGGCAAGACCACGACGATGCGCATCCTGACCACGTTCCAGATCCCGTCGGCGGGATCGGCGACCGTGGCCGGATTCGACATCGTGGCACACCCTCTCGAGGTGCGCCGCCGCATCGGGTACCTGCCCGAGTCGCTGCCGCTCTACCTCTCGATGGAGGTGCGCGAGTGCCTGCGCTTCGTGGGGCGCGCCCGCGGTCTGCGCGGCCGCGAGCTCAAGGAGCGCGTGGACTGGGTCGTCGCCAAGTGCGGCCTCGAGCGCATGTTCCGCACGCCGGCGCTGCAGCTCTCGAAGGGCTACCGCCAGCGCACCGCTCTCGCGCAGGCGCTGGTCCACGACCCCGATGTCGTGATCCTGGACGAGCCCACCACCGGACTCGACCCGCACCAGATTCTCGAGATCCGGGCGCTGATCAAGGAACTCGCCGCCGAGCGCTGCATCGTCCTCTCGACGCACATCCTGCAAGAGGCGGAGGCGCTGGCCGACCGGCTGTTGGTGATGAGCCGCGGACGCATCGTCGGCAAGGGAACACCGGACGAACTGCGCGCGAAGACCGGCGTCCGGCCGCGCGTGCGTGTTCACGTCGCGGGGGACCGCGCGGGCGAGGCGGCCGGGGCGCTCGGCGCCCTGCCGCAGGCCGACGCCGTGACGGTGCTCGAGGCCCGCGACGGAGCGGCGCTGCTCGAGATCGAGGAGGCGGCGGACGGGTTGCTCGCCGCGGCCGGCGCGTGGGCCAAGGAGGCCGCGCTGACCGTGCGCGAGCTGTCGCGCCGGGAGGGCGGGTTGCAGGACGTCTTCATGGCGCTCACCAGCTCGGATTGGACCCGGGAGTCCGCGCCGGCGATCACGCCCGGCGCGGCGACCGCGGGCGACGGCGCGAACACCGACGAGGTGGCGGCATGAGCAACGTCATGACGCTCCTGCGCCGCGAGCTGGGGCAGCTCTTCCGCTCCCCCGTCGCGTACGTCTTCCTCGTCCTGTTCGTGATCTTCGTGCAGCTCCCGTTCGTGCTGCAGGTGTTCCTGTCGCGCTCCGCCGACCTGCGCGGGTTCTTCGGCATGCTGCCCTGGTTCACGGTCGTCTTCGCGGGGCTCGTCACGATGCACTCGTGGGCCGAGGAGCGGCAGGAGAACACGTACGAGATGCTCCTGACGTTCCCGATGCGGACCTGGGAGCTGGTGATCGCGAAGTTCGTCGCGACGTACGCGTTCCTCTGTATTGCGATCCTCTGCACGGCGACGCTCCCGCTCATGCTGGTCGTGCTCGGGGAGCCGGACGTCGGGCCCATGCTCACGGGATACCTCGGCGCGTTCCTGGTGGCCGCCATGTGGTGCGCAGCGGGCATCTTCTTCTCGAGCCTCACGCGGTCGCAGCTCCTGGCGGCGATCGTGACGATGGTACTCGGCCTCGTCAGCCTGTTCGTGGGCCTCACCCAGGTGGCCGAGGTGATCGACGGCAAGGTGCCAGGTCTGGGCTCGGTGCTCGCCTCGGTGCTCGGCGCATGGGGCCACTACGACGCGCTCGGCCGCGGCGTGCTGGACCTCGCCGACGTCCTCTTCTTCGTGGTCTGGACGGTCGCCTTCCTCTACCTGAACACGCTGTTCGTCGGCATGCGCCGCGCCCCACGGGGCAACGCGGTTCTCGCCGTCGGCACGCTGCTCGCCGTCGGCTGCGGGCTGCTCGGCGCACGATTCGTGTCGGACGCCTCGTTCGCCCGCGCCGACGTCACCGAGGAAGGCATCTACACCCTCAGCCAGGGCACGGTGAACATCCTGCGCCGCGCCACGGTGCCGGTGCGCGCGACGTTCTACGTCTCGCCGCGCGACGACATGCCGGCCGAGATGGCGCAGCTCGAGCGCGACGTCATGGATCGCCTGAACGAGATGCGTCTGCAGTCGGGCGGCATGCTCGAGGTGCACGTCGTGCACATGAAGGCGGCCAACCTCGCGATCAAGACCGAGGACGAGGAGAGGGCCGAGGAGGCCGCGGACGCGCTGTCGCTCGGCGACGAGGAGAAGTCGATCGAGCGGCGGCTGATCGAGAAGGGCGTGCAGCCCTTCCAGGTGCAGTCACTCGAGGCCACCGAGAGTACCGTCAAGTACGTCTACGCGACCCTCGGCCTGGCCTACAGGGCCAAGGACGAAGAGCTGATCACGCCCGTCGTGCCGGGGCGGCTCGACGAGTTCGAGTACCTCGTCGCCAGCACCGTGGCGCGGCTCGTGCGCGAGACACCGCCGCGCATCGCGCTCTATCTCGGACAGGAGCCGCTCGACCCCCAGCTCGCGCAGATGCTGCAGCGCATGGGGCGCCCCGTGCCCCCGGCCCCGGACCCCTACGGCCAGGTCGAGCAGCTCCTGCGGCGCGAAAAGTTCGACGTGGTGCGCACGAAACTGACGCAGCACGACCCGATGCCCGCGGAGTACGACGCGTTCGTGGCCATCGGCCCCGTGGACTGGACGGACCGCGCGCGCTGGGAGCTGAACCGCGCGCTCGTGTCCGGCAAGCCCGTGTTCCTGGCCGTGCAGCGCTACACGTGGGACTACCGGCCGGCGCGCGGCGGCGGCATCGTCCCGCGCATGACGACGCTCGAGCCGGGCGTGGACGCGGTGCTGGGGCCGCTGGGCCTCGGCGTCTCCACGGACCTGCTGATGCAGAAGGAGAACGCCTACGCGCTGCGCGTGCGCACCGGGGGCATCGAGGATCTCATGGGCGGCGTGCCGCTCAAGATGCCGACGCACATCGGTCTGCTCGCGGCCAACTTCTCGCACGACTCGGCGATCACCGACCGCATCGACAGCGTGCTGTACCTCTGGGGCACCGCGCTCGACCTGGACCGCGAGGCCCTCCTCGGCAAGGGACTCTCCGTGAACGTCCTGGCAGAGACGGGCGAGGAGGCCTGGACGGTGCCCGTCGAGCGTGGTCTGCGCAACGCGGACCTCGAACCCGAGGGCCACGAGCTCGCCAGGTACCCGCTGATCGCCGAGATCGAAGGGCAGTTCGACGACGTCTTCGACGGGCAGGAGCGCCCGGACTGGCCGCTCGCGGTCGAGATGACGCCCGACGGGCGTCCCAGGCCAGCGCCTCCCGACCTGCCGGCCGCGCCGCTGACGCCGGCGAGCGGCAGGATGATCCTCTGCGGCGCAGCGGGCGTGTTCCAGGACGGCATCATCGGTAACCCCGGCAACCAACTGCTCCTGTTGAACGGCATCTCGGCCCTGACCCTCGACCCGAACCTGCTCGAGGTGCGCAGCAAGCAGCCCCGGCCGCGCCAGATCTCGGAACCCTCCGACGGCGAGGCGCTCTTCTGGACGCTCGTACCGCTGGCGGTCGTCCCGCTCCTGCTCGTCGGCGCCGGCCTCTTCATCGGCATCCTGCGCATGCGCTCGCGCGAGAACTGGAACTCGGAGCACGGAAGATGATCCACGCCATGAAGCAGCTCGTTTTGCTCGCGATCCTCTTCGTCGCCCTCCTCACGGCCGTGATCGTCAAGGAGGCCTCGCGGCCCGAGGCGGGCACGCTCCGTGAGCAGGTGGCGCTGCAGCGGCTCGGGGCGGCGGCGTTCAGCCCCGGCGACGTGGCGCAGATCGAGATCGCAGGGCCCGGCGGCGGCGTCTCCTTCGCGATCGAGAAGCAGGGCGACATCTGGGTCGTGGAGGGGGCCTTCCGGGCGCCGGCCTCCGCGGGCAACGTGGAGCGGCTCATCAAGGCCGTCGCCGACTCCCGCGGTGAACTCCGCATCGATGACACGGCGGCGCTGGCCGACTTCGACCTGACGACAGAGCGCGCGACCACCGTCGTGCTGCGCAGCGCCGCGGGCACGGCCCTCGCCGACTTCGCGCTGGGGCGCTCCTCCGGCACGCAGGGGGCGTTCGTGCGGCCGCGCACCGACGGTATCCGGGACGGCGCCTACGCCGTCTCGCAGGACCTGCGCGGCGCGCTCGGGCTGCCCCACACGCAACCCGGCGCGGGCGAGCAGGCGGTGCCGGAAGCGACGTACTTCCACGATCTGAACCTGCCGAACCTCGCCCTCGACGACACGACGCGCATCGAGCTGCACACCCCCAACTGGGACGTGGTGTTCGAGAAGGCGGGCAGCGAGTGGGCGGCCGTCGAGGGCGCCCCCGACGTGCCGCTGCGGCCGTCCGGCGTGCAGGGGCTCGTGCGCACGCTCGGCGGCGCGCTCAGCGCCACGGCGCTGGTCGATCCGGCGCGGCGCGCGGAGCTGGGGCTCGACGACGCGCCCTACCGCGTCACGGCGGTGCTCGCGGACGGCACGCGCCGTTCCGCCATCGCCGCCGCAGATCGCGAGGGCGGCAAGTACTACGTGCGACTCGACACCGAGCAGGACCCGGATGTCGTCTACGAGTGCGCCAAGTGGGCGTGGGAGAGCCTGCTGCCGCCGGGCTCGCAGATCTTCGAGTTCTCCTCGCTCGGCGTGCAGAACGACGGGCTCGGCCAAGTGCGCATCGACGGTGCGGACGAGCCGTTCGCAATGACGCGCCCGAGCGACAGCATGCAGGAGACGTGGTCGATCACCGCCCCCACGTGGCCCCTGCCGCCCGCGGACACGCAGCTCCGCAGCTATGTCACGCTCCTGAACAGCGTGCGACCCATCGACTGGTACGCCGGGAAGGCGCCGTTCGAGGAGAGCGCCGTCGTCAGCTACGGCCCCGGCGCCGCGTCAGTGGACGAGCTCACCTTGCTGCGCATCGGCCAGAAGGCCCCTGCCGGCAACGGGCGCCTGGCGATCCTCGCGAACGCGCCGGAACGCGTCATCGTGCTCTCGGACTCGGTCGTCGCGCGGCTCCTGCCGGACCTCATGATGCTCTTCGACGAGCGCCCGCTGTCCGGAGCGGTTCCCGCCGATGTCACGGGCGTCACCGTACGCGAGATCGACGCGGACGGCGCGCGATCCGAGCTGTTCGCACTGACGCGCGGCGCGGACGGCACATGGATGGTGCGCACGGGCGGCGACGACTCCCCCGCCGACGACAACGCCGTCGCGAGCTGGCTGGACGACCTCCTGCGCCTCGAGGTGACGGAGCGCGCGGACGACGAGGGCGCCGCCCCCGCGGGGCGCGAGATCGAGATCCGGCGCGGCGACGAGGCACTCACGATCGGCGTCGTGCCGGCCACGGACGGCGAGAGGCAGGTCCTGCTGGGCGGCACGCGCTTCACCACGGACACCGCGATCGAGGTTCCGGACGCGAGTTCGTTGGTGGCCGCCGACGAGGGCGGTGAGAATCCCGGGGCGGGCGACGACGCCGGAGACGGTGACCGTGGCACGGACAACGACGACGGCGGCGAGTAGCGAGCCGAGCGAGGAGGTTCTGATGAGCGTACGCGTCCTGGTCCCACTGGCCGCCGGGTTCGAGGAGATCGAGGCGGCGACGATCATCGACGTTCTGCGCCGCGCGGAGTTGGACGTCGTGACGGCGGCGCTGGCGAGCACCGACGTCGTCGGCGCCCACGGCGTCACGATCACGGCCGACATGACGCTCGACGCCGCGCTCACCGACGGCGACTTCGACGCCGTGGTGCTCCCGGGCGGCATGCCGGGCGCCGCGCACCTGCGCGACGACGCACGCGTCCGCAAGGCGCTCGTGGACGTCGTCGAGCGCGGCGGCACGGCGGCCGCGATCTGCGCCGCCCCCATCGCCCTCGAGGCAGCCGGTGTGCTCGCCGGCCGCCGGGCGACGTGTTATCCCGGCTTCGGCGAGCAGCTGACGTCCGCCGCCGAGCGCTGCGACGACCGCGTCGTCATGGACGGCCCCGTCGTCACGAGCGCCGGCCCCGGGACCGCCCTCGAGTTCGCGACGGCACTCGTCGAGCGCCTGGTGGACGAGGCAACGGCCGACGCCCTGCGCGCCGGTCTGCTGCTCGCGCCCGCGCCCTGACCGATCAGGCGAACAGACGCTTGAGCATGCCGCGATCGCCCTGCAGCGCGACGCGCTGCTGGTAGAGGCGCATGCCGCGGTCCAGCCCGAGTTCCTCGCCGCCGCCGGCGCGGCCGGGACCGCCGTGCACGGACGCCGGCAGCACCGTGCCCGAGCCGAGCGACTGGTCGGCCATCTTCGCGGAACCGAGATACAGCCGGCCGTGGTAGGCGCCGATGCCGAGCACCATGTCGCGCACGAACGCCTTGTCGTCGCTGTAGACGCTGGCCACGAGGCTGCCGTCGCCGCGGCGCACCAGTTCGGCGATGTCCGCCGCATCGGCGCTCGTCGCGACGAGCGTCGCCACCGGCCCGAACACCTCATGCTCGTGGATGACGCGGGACGTCGCGGCGTCACGCGCGCGCAGCAGCACGGGGCCGCAGAAGTAGCCCGCGGCGGCGTCGGCATCCACGACCTCGGGCACCTCGCAGGAGCCGAACACCACGTCGCACTCCGCCGACAGTTTCTCGATCCCGGCGAGCATGTCGCGCTTCTGCGACGCAGTCGCGAGGGGACTGACGGTGACCTCACGCAGCTCCGGGTTGCCGACCTTGACATCGGAGAGGCGCGCGACGATCTCGCTCTGCACGGCATCCACCAGCGACTCCGGGACGAAGATGCGGCGCACGGCCGTGCACTTCTGCCCGGCCTTCTGCGTGATCTCCGTCAGCACGTCGCGCAGGAAAAGGTGCCACGTCTCGCTGCCCGGCTGCACGTCCGGCCCGAGGACGGCCGAGTTCAGGCTGTCG
>JAJRVY010000051.1 GCA_024277065.1 Planctomycetota bacterium | reverse complement strand
GGCGACCGCTGCCCGAGACGGTGCAGGCGGGCCTGCAATGGGCCGGGCTCATCCTGCTCTTGGGGCTCATGGTCTTCGTCGTCGCCAACGACATCCGGAAACTGTAGAACGCGGCGCATGGCGTCGATCTCGGGCTACCTGCGACTCTTGCGCTGGCCCGGAGCCGTCACGGCCGCCGCAAGCGCGGTCACGGGCTTCCTGCTCGTGCGGCGCTCGGGCGGGACGGGCGATCTCTCCGCCGCGGTCGCCGTCGGCGCCGCCGCGTCGCTCGTCTACCTCGGTGGCGTGGCGCTGAACGACGTCGCCGACGCCGAGCGCGACCGCGACCTGCACCCGGATCGCCCCATCCCCTGCGGCGCGGCGCAGCGGGGGCGCGCGGCGCAGCTCGCCGCCGCGCTCCTCCTCGCCGGCTGCGCGCTGTCGTTCCTCGGCGCCGGGACGAGCGCCGGGCTCGCCACGTCGGCCGCCGCGCTGCTCGCCGTGCTCTACGACGTGGGCGGCAAGCGCCTGCGCCTCGGCGGCTCCCTCCTGATGGGCGGCGCGCGCGCCGCGAACGCCGCCGCCGGCATGCTGGCGTCGGCGCTGACGCTCGACTTCGCGCTCACCGCGCCCGGCCCCGAGGTGCTGGCGTACCCGGTCGCCGTCGGCGGCTACACGGTGCTGCTGACGTTCGCGAGCACGTTCGAGGGCAAGCGCCCGACGCCGTTCGTCGCCGGCTCGCTGGCGACGGGACTCGTTCTCGCGGCGGCGAGCGCCTGGCCGCACTTCCCCGCGCAGTGGTGGTGGGCGCCCGCACTCGCGCTCGTGCCACTCGCCGCGACCCTGGTCAGCGGCGCGCGCGATGCCCAGATCCCGGGCGGCCCGGGCCTCGGCGCCCTGATCCGCCGCGGCGTGTTCGGCTTCCTGCTGCTCGACGCCGCGTGGCTGATGGGCGTCGCCTGGTACGACGCCGGGTTCTGGCTCATCCTCGTCTACGTCGGACTGCGCTTCCTGCTGGCGCGCCTGCGCTCGTGACCGCGGAGGCGACGTACGGCGCGAACCGGAGCCTCGGTGCGCCCGAGTTCGCCCGATCGCAGTTCGCGTGACCGCGCCGCGTTCTTGATGGGAACACCCTCTCAGTCGTCCTGCGCGCCGAAGTAGCGGTCCAGCATCTTCTGGAAGCGGGGGCTGCCGCGCAGGCTGCGCAGGTCCCCGTCCTCCTCGACCCACTCGCGCGTCAGGTCCGTCAGGTCCGACGCGAGAGACGCGTCGAGCTGGTCGAGGGCCTCGCCGGTGCGCCCGGCACGGGCGAGGGCGCACGCGCGGTTGTACGAGGCGATGGCCGGAGGCTCGCCCCCCAGTTCCTCGGAGACCGTGATCACCTCGGCGTACGCCGCGGCGGCGCGCTCGAACTCTCCCATGCGGTGCAGCACGCCCGCCAGGCGGCTGAGATCGGTCATGTACCACTGCAGCGCATCGGCGCGCTCGGCGTCCGAGCGCCCCATCGCACGCCGCCGCGACATGCGGACATCGAACTGCAGCTCATCGACCCGTCGCTGCAGGCGTTCCTTGCGGCCGTTCGCGGCGAGGATCTCGTCGAGGGAGTCGGCGAACATCTCCTCCCAGGGCCGGAGCTGGAAGCCGAAGATGCGGAGGTAGCGCTCATGGGCCGCCTCGAGGGTCTCCGCCAGCCTCTCGAGCACGTCGCCCAGGATCTCCATGTCGCCCACGTCCATCAGCGCCTGCGCCGACAGCTCGAACAGGTCGTCGGCGTGGATCGCGGGCGGCAGGGGGCGGAACGTACGGTACCCCCGGCGCTGCGAGCGCAACACCTCGCGCAGGCTCAGGAACCGTCGTGTCAGCGAGGGTTCGCCGTCCTCGGGCAAGGCCAGGAAGCGGTCCTCGAGCGGCACGTCGAGCAGCATGGCCAGCAGTACGGGCTGGCAGGCGAAGCCGTGACGCCGCAGTCCCGAGAAACGGCCCTCGTACGTGCCTCCCTTGCGCCGCCAGCGCGCGATGAGATCCTGCTCGACGGCGTCCTGGATCGTCAGCGCTCGCAGCCGCAGGCGGCGCGCGGAGAGCGCCGCACCGTCCGCGGGCAGGCACGCCAGGCCGCGCGCGACCGCTGCATCACCGAGGACCACGAGGCAGCGCAACGCCGCCTCGGCCGCCAAGGGGTCGTCGCCGCACGCGGTTTGCGCGGCGCGCGGCGCCACGACGTCGAACCCTCGCGTGCCCGCGAGTTCGAGCAGCGTCGCAACGGCTCCGGGCGCTGCACTGTCGAGCGCCGCGAGCACGTCCTCGCCGGTGAGGTCCGCCGAGAGCCGCAGGCGGCGCAGCGCCCGGTCGCGCACGCGCTCGGACGGGTCGCCGAGCCGTCGCAGCAGCGAGGCGTCCTCGGGACTCTGCGCGACCGCCGCCGAGGCGCACAGGAGCAGGCCGACGAGCAGCCGGGCGGGCAGCGTTCTCAGCAGGGCGGCGAGTCGGGGCATGACGGCGAAGAGCATCTTATCGTAGGACCGAGGGCGGGCGAGGGCGGCGCGGGCCCTGAGAAGGTGTGGACAAGAGAAACGGGGCGCCGGTCACGCGACTTGCGCGGATCCGAGCCTGGGATTGTCGTAGCGTCCAACGGCGCAAGTCGCGCGCCGCAGCCCCGCTCGTCCGCGGAGCCCGCCGGACTGCGTTGCGCTCGCTCGATGACTCGGTCAGGGGAGTCACGTTCGCAACCGCGCCTTGCCGGCAGGCTCCACGAACAAGCCGACACTCCCTTTTCTTTTTCCACACGTTCTGAGCGGCGCGATCGATTCGACGAGCAGCGCGGCGCAATCGCACGGAACGACTCGAGGAAATGCCTCGCGTCGCACGATATCGTGTGGTGGAGGGGAAGGGCGGGGGGCAGCGCGTGGCATCCGGCTACCAGGAACGGGCTCGAGCAGAACTGAAGCGTGGTGTGCTCCAACTCGCCGTGCTCGCTCTCCTGCGCGCGCCCTCCTATGGCTACGACCTGCTGCGCGTGCTCGCCGAGGCGGGGATCACGACCGAAGAGGGCACGCTCTACCCGGCGCTGCGCCGCCTCGAGAAGGAGCAGCTCCTCGTCGCCGAGTGGAATACCACCGGAACGCGCCCAAGGAAGTACTACCGAACCACCGATAGGGGACAGGATGTTCTCGCCTCTCTGGCCGCGGAGTGGCAGGGCGTCACGCGAGCGCTGGAGAGTGTGCTCGCGCGCCCGATGGTGGGTGGAGAGAGCGATGCGGATGACGTCGGACAGCCAGGATCTTCGTGAGTTCCTGGGCAGGGTCCGCCCACACCTGCCGATTCGCGACTCCGGCGACATCCTGCGAGAGCTCGAGAGCGCCGTGCTCGACCGCGTGGACGACATCGCGGGAGGGCACCGGCGCGCGCCCGAGGCGATCGACTTCCGCCAGGCCATCGCCGAGATCGGCACGCCCGAGGAGATCGCCGCGTCGTACGGCCCGAGCCGCTACCTGATCGCCCCCGAGTCCTATCGCGCGTTCATCTTCCACGTCGGCCTCGTCTTCATCGTCCACCTGATCCTGATCGGCATCGCCACGTCGATCTCGCGGCCCTTCCACATGGGGCTGTTCCAGATCAGCCCCGTCGGCCCCAACGGCGTGCTGAGCGTGCTCGCCGCAGGCGTCCACGCCGCGCTCGTCGATCTCGGGCTCGTGACCGGCGTCCATGCCGTGGCCGGCGCGCTCCACCGCCGGATCGCCAACACGGCGTCGTCGTTCGCCGTCGATGTCGCGCCGCGCCAGTCCGGCGGCCGGCTCGTGCTCGCCATCCTGTTCGCGCTGCTGCTCGCCGTTTTCCGCGACGACGTCTTCGTCGTCCTGAGCGGCGGCAAGTCCTATCCGCTGTTCACGACGTTCGCCGCCGAGGTGATCTCCCTGATCACGCTGCTGCTGATGCTGGCGGCGGGCAAGGAGTCGCTCTACGCGATCTTCGGCGAGCGCCGCGCGACCGTCGCCGCGGACGCCGTCCACGGCGCACTCGGCGTCGCGCTCCTGCTCTACCTCTTGCGCGGCGATCCGCTGATACAGGTGCCGGCCATCGAGGGTCTCGAAGCGTTCCGCGAGCCCGTCAACGCGTTCCTGTCGCAGCTCGGCACTCTCGTGCTCGGAGCCGCCGCCCTGCTGATGGGCGCCAAGACCCTGCGCCGCTCGATCCGCATCGCACAGATCTGACACGCGCCCCGCACCACGGTCAGACGCGGCGCAGGCGGGCGAAGCGGCGCCTGCCGACGCGCAGCACCTCTCCGTCGTCCGGCGTGAGCACGGCGTCCGGGTCCTCGACGCGCACGTCGCCGAGTCTGACCGCGCCCTGCCTGATGAGGCGCCGGGCCTCGCCGCGGCTCTTCGCGAACGCCGGTGGGTCGCCCGTCAGGAGGTCCAGAACGGCGACTCCTGCGGCCGGCACGGGGACCTCCGGCATGTCGTCCGGGAGGCGCCCCTCGGCGAACACGCGGCGGAACTCCGCCGCCGCATCGTCGGCCGCGGCGGTCCCCCAGTAGCGCGCGACGACGCCCTTGGCCATGGCCTCCTTGGCGTCGCGCGGATGGCTGCGCGCACCGTCGCAGAGTTCGTCGATGCGCTCCTCGTCGATGTCCGTGAAGCACGTCAGCCAGGGACGCAGCATCGTGTCCGGCACACTCATGCACTTGCCGAACTGTTCGTTGGGCGCCTCGGTGACGCCCACGTAGTTGCCGTAGGACTTGGACATCTTCACGACGCCGTCGGTGCCCGGCACGAGCGGGTTGACGACGACGGCCTGCGGTGCCTGGCCCTCGGCGCGCTGCATGTCGCGCCCGACGATCAGGTTGAAGCGCTGGTCCGAGCCACCCAGCTCGACGTCGGCGCGGACCATGACGGAGTCCCAGCCCTGCATCAGCGGATACATGAACTCGTGCACCGAGATCGGCTGCTGCTCGCGGTAGCGTTTCTCGAAGTCGTCGCGCTCGAGCATCTGCGCGACGGTCATGCGTCCGGCGAGGCGCATCACCTCCATGAACGTCATCTTGGAGAACCACTCGCCGTTGCGCCGCACCTCGAGACGGTCCGGCAACAGGATGTGGCCGAGCTGGTCGAGGTACGTCTGCGCGTGCGCCTCGACGTCGGCGGCCGTCAGCATCGGGCGCAGCGAGTTGCGGCCCGAGGGGTCCCCCACCTGCGCCGTGTAGTCGCCGATGATGAGCACGGCCACGTGCCCGAGGTCCTGGAACGCGCGCAGTTTCCAGAGCGGCACGGCATTGCCGAGCGTGAGGTCCGGAGCGGTCGGATCGACGCCCAGTTTGATGCGCAGCGGCACGCCGCCGGCGCGGCTCTTCGCGAGCTTCGCACGCAGCTCGTCCTCGGGGAACACGTCCTCGGCACCGCGCCGGATGCGGCGCATCTGCTCATCGACGGGGGGCAACGCGGGGGTCATGGCGGGAATGCTACTCGTCGCCGCCCGCGAGGAGATCGTTCAGGCGATCGACCGCCGCCTTGCACACGAACGCGAGCGGCGGATCGTCGTCGGCGGCCGCGTTCAGGAGTTCAACGCCGCGCGCACGCTCGCCGGGCGCGAGCAGCTCCGCGGCGATCAGGATGTGCGGCGGCGAGCGCTTCGCGACGGCCTTGACGAGAGAGCCCATGGGGTCCTCCGCGAGAGGCTCGTAGCCCCGCTGGAAGACGCGCACGACGGCCGGCTCGAGCGGCAGCGCGTCGAAGAACTCCGTCGCCCCGACGCGGATGGCCACCGCGCGCAACTGCCCCCGGATCTCGAGCGTGGCGAAGCCCGTGTGCGTCAGCCGCGTGTCGTCGGCCCGGATCGCGAACGGAACCTCCGCGCGCGCGCCCGGAGCCAGCTCCAGATCGCGTCCGAGCGGCACGTGCACGGTGAACTCCGTCACGCGCACGTTGCCGTAGACGTCGTAGTCGCGTCGCGTGACGTCCAGGATCACGAGACTCTCCGAGGAGTCCTCGGCGGTGCGATCGACGCCGACGGGCGCGCTGCTGCGGTTCTGGAAGCGGACCACGCCCGCAACGTCGCTGCCGTCGGCCACGGCGTCGAGCGTCGGCAGAACGGTGAGCTGCACGACCTGCTCGGAGAGCAGCGTCTCGCGTGCCCGCGCCCGGATGCGGCGCAGCCGCGTCTCGTGCTCCGGCGGCGCCCCCGCGTGGAGGGCGCGCGTGGCGATCGACATCGCCGCGAGCGCGTCGCCGTCGCGCCAGGCCTGGCTTGCGGCGGCGAGTGCCGCCTCGGCGGCCGCGGCGCGCTCGTCCGTGCCGGGAGCCGTCGAGGAGACCGGCATGGTGGACAGCGCGTCCCCGCCGCCGAGCAGCGAGCACGCGGGAAGGAGAACGAGGGCCGCCGCAAGTGCGGCGACCCTCGCGTGATCGTGCAGAGCGTGGAACGGGACGGCGGAGTGCAAGCGTGGCATGCGGGCTACCGGCCGTCTCGTCTGGCTACTTCTTCTTGTGCGGCGTCTTGCGGTCGCGCGAGAGATCGACGTCGTCCTCGATCGTCTCGTCGTTGTCGGTGACGAGCGTCAGCCCGATCTTGCGATCCTCCGGATCGACGCGGATGACCTTGACCTGCACCTTGTCACCGGCATTGACGATGTCCTCCGGCGCCGTGTCACGGTCCTCGGTCAGCTCCGAGACGTGCAACAGCCCCTCGAGCCCCTCCTCGAGTTCGACGAACACGCCGAAGTTGGTGAGCTTGGTGACCTCGCCGTCGATGACGGTTCCGATGCCGTAGCGCATCGGGATGTCGTCGCGCCACGGATCCGACAGGAGCTGCTTCATGCCGAGCGCGACGCGCTTTTTGTCCTGGTCCACGGAGAGCACGACGGCCTTGACCTTGTCGCCCTTCTCCACGGCCTCGCTGGGGTGCGAGACCTTCTTGGTCCACGACATGTCCGAGACGTGCAGGAGGCCGTCGATGCCCTCCTCGATCTCGACGAACGCGCCGTAGTTGGTGAGGTTGCGCACCTCGCCCTCGATGATCGTGCCAGGCGGGTACTTGCTCTCGACGAGATCCCAGGGGTTCGTCTCGGTCTGCTTCATGCCGAGACTGATCTCCTTCTTCTCCTTGTTGATGTCGAGAACGATGACCTCGACCTCCTCGCCCACAGTGAGCAGTTCGCTCGGGTGGTTGATGCGCTTGGTCCAGGACATCTCGGAGATGTGCACGAGGCCCTCGAGGCCCTCCTCGAGCTTCACGAACGCACCGTAGTTGACGATGTTCGTGACCTCGCCCTGCACGCGCGTGCCGAGCGGGTAGCGCTCATCGACCTTCTTCCACGGCGACGGCGTGAGCTGCTTGAGACCGAGCGCGATGCGCTCGCGCTCGCGGTCCACCTTGAGGATCACGACGTCGAGTTCCTGCTCGATCTTGACGACCTCGCTCGGGTGCCCGACACGGCCCCAACTCATGTCCGTGATGTGCAGCAGACCGTCGATGCCGCCGAGGTCCACGAACGCGCCGAAGTCGGCGATGTTCTTGACGATGCCGCGGCGCACCTGGCCCTCTGCGATCTCCTCCATGAGCTGACGCTTCATCGAGTCGCGCTGCTCCTCGATCAGGCGGCGGCGCGAGATCACGATGTTCATGCGGCTCTCGTCGATCTTGATGATCTTGCCCTCGATCTCCTGACCGATGAACTCGGAGATGTCCGCGTGGCGGCGGATGGAGACCTGCGAGGCGGGCAGGAAGACCGGCACGCCGATGTCCACGACGAGTCCGCCCTTGATCTTGCGCATGACCTTGCCGCGCACCGCGTCGCCTTCCTTGTTGTTGGCGATGATGCGCTCCCAGCCGCGCAGGCGGTCGGCCTTGCGCTTGCTGAGCACGATCGAGCCGGCGTCGTCCTCCACCGCCTCGAGCAGCACCTCGACCTCGTCGCCGATGTCGATCTCCTCGGGGTTCTCGAACTCCCACTTGGGGATGATGCCCTCGGACTTGTAGCCCACGTCCACGATCACGTCGTCGTTGATGATGTCGAGCACGCGGCCCTTCAGCACGGTGTCGGTGGAGAACGAGCCGACCTGTTCGTCGTAGCCGTCCGCGCCACCCTCTGTGGCGGCGAAGATCCGGGCGACCTCCTCGTCCAGCCGTGCGGCCGGGATATCGATCTTCTTCAGAAGTTCTTTCGGGTTCATGGTTCGTGGCCCCTCCAGGGCTGGGCACCCAGCGTTGCCGGGCGCCATCATGCGCTTGTCACGCCTGCGACGGTCGCGTCCGCGTGCGCGGACTCGGGGTTTCGGGTTCTTCTCTACCGGTCGCTCTTCACTCCGAAGAGCTGCCACCGGCGGACTCGTGAACGCCCGCGCCGTCGCCGGCGGGCTCGTCTTCACGCGTCCCTCGTAGGCCGAGGATCATGCCACGCAGTTCCGTGGCGATGTCCTCGGCCGACGTCGTCTTGTCATAGGTCACGGGCGCGCCGATGGTGACGCGCACCGGGCCGCCCACGAAGCGCGGGAAGCGATGTCCCTTCTGCCACAGCAGGCGGCTGCCGTCGATCGAGATCGGGAGCACCGGGCACTTGGCCGCGCGGGCGATCAGGCCCACGCCGCGCCGGAAGCGCTGCACGTTGCCGTCGCGCGAGCGCGTCCCCTCCGGGAAGATCAGCACCGCCTGCCCCTCGGAGAGCAGTTTGCGCGCGGCGCGGATCGTGTCGCGCGCGCCGCCGCCGTCGCGCTCGATGGGCACGGCGCCCACGAACAGCAACACTCTGCCGTGCTGCTTGATCTCGCCGCGCGGCCCGAAGAGCGTGTTGCGCGCCAGGAACCGCAGCCGGCGCGACGTGGCCGCGCCCGCGAGCAGCGGATCGAGCACCGACTCGTGGGTCACCGCCACGATCAGCGGCCCCGCGGCCGGGACGTGCTCGCGTCCCGCGACACGCAACCCCCAGAAGACTCGTCCGCCGTAGCGCACCGACAAGGCGATGCCCCAGTAGATGATGCTGCTCAGAATGCGGCCGAGAAGCGTGGTGGGCACGTCAGCTCGCGCTCCCCATTCGTCCCTCGATCTCCGCCGCCAGACGCGCGACCACCTCACCCAGAGTGAGTGCCGTGGTGTCCACGCGCACGGCATCGGCGGCGGCGCAGAGGGGCGCCACGTCGCGATCCGTGTCGTCGCGGTCGCGCGACACGATCTCGCGGCGCACGCTCTCCACGTCGGCCTCGCCGCGCTCGTCGGCGCGGCGCCGCGCCCGCTCGGCGGGATCGGCATCGAGGTAGAACTTCACGTCGGCGTCGGGGAAGACGACCGTTCCGATGTCACGCCCTTCCGCCACCACCCCACCGTCCGCGGCGATGCCCTTCTGGAGCGGCACCATCGCCTCGCGCACGCGGGCCAGCGCGGCCACCGTGGAGACCGCGTTCGAGACGGCGGGGCCACGGATCTCGGCACTCACGTCGTCGCCCCCGAGCAGAACGCGAGGGTCGTCCGGCCCGCCTTCGAGCCGGATGTCCAGCGTCCGCGCGAGCGCGGCGACCTGCTCCTCGTCACCGGGCGAGAGCCCCGCGCGCAACGCCGCGAGCGTGACGGTGCGGTAGAGCGCCCCCGAGTCGAGGAAGCGATACCGAAGCCGCCGCGCAAGCTGCCTTGCCACGGTGCTCTTGCCCGCCCCGGCGGGTCCGTCGATGGCGATGATGAAGCGCGATCTCATGGACATACCGGCAACGAACGAGTCGCAATCCCTCAAGATACGACGTCCGCAGCCGGCGGCCCCAGGGAATCGCGGCCTCCCGGCGCGGTCACCACGGCTCACGCGAACGTGACGAAGTCGATGCGACCCTCGTCGAGGCGGACATACGTGCCGCTGTCCTCCCAGGCGGAGAGCACGACGACGTCGCGGGGGCTGCCGTCGATGTCGATCGCGAAGCGCTTGCCCCAGTGGACGTGGCCGCAGACCAGCGCGTCAGCGTCGTGAGCCCTGAGTAGCGCCGCCACAGCGTCGGGTACGAGGCCCATGTCCCCGTACGCCTTGTTCATCGTCTCGCGACGGCTGCCGGCACGCGCACCTGTCCCCAGCCGCAGCGCGGCGCGCTCGGGGAGCGCGCGCAGCACGTGGCGCATGAGGCTGCGGCGCACGACGCGCCGCAGCGCCTGGTAGCGCACGTCGCGCGTGCACAGTAGATCGCCGTGCGTGACGACGATGCGCCTCTCGCCGCTCTCGATCACGTCCACGTCCGGCAGACGCCGGACGCCCGCCGCGGCCAGCTCCGGCGTCGCCGCGAAGTCGCGATTGCCCTCGATGAAGCAGGTGTCGATGCCGCCGGCGAACAACGTCCGCAGCCCCTCGAACACGCCCCCCAACACAGGATCGCGCACCTGCGCCGGGGAGACCCAGAAGTCGAAGAGATCGCCGAGCAGGATGACGCGGGACGCCGCCGCGCACGGCCCCCGCAGGAAGCGCAGGAACCGCTCCACGCCCTCGGGGTGGCCGGCAGAAAGGTGCGTGTCGCTCACCAGGACCACGGGCCCCGCCGAGCAGTCAGGCTCGTCGATGCTTCACCTCCGGGCCTTCGCAGGCCGAAAGGAGACTACCGGCTGCACCCTGCCTCAGGAGAGTTCCGTGGGCTTCCTCGACCGCATCGCATCGCTCATGGGCCGCGCCGACTCGGGCTCGGCCGACCCCAAGGGACCGCTCGGGCTGATGCCCGGGGACGAGATCTCGTACTACCAGGAGAGATTCCACGTCACGGGCATCCGCATCATCGAGGACGCGCAGCCTCCGCTGTTCCACTACCGCCTCGAAGGCCTCGGCGGCGGCTCGGCCGTGCTCGCGGCGCGGGACACGAACGTCGATTCCTGGACGCTCGAACGAGTGACCGAAGAACTCGCGGTGGACTGGAAGGCCGACAGCATGAAGGGCCCCGAGGGCGACGCGTTCCGGCTCGCCGCGAACGGCGCCTGCGCGATTCGGCAGTTCGGCAGCACGGGCTTCGATGCGGCGCAGCAGGTCTCGTTCCGTCGCTACACCGACGAGGACGAGGAGCAGACCATCGTGCTCGAGGACTTCGGGGTCGGTCGCGAGGTGCGCGTCGGCGATCCGGTGTTCGAGGGCGAGCTGCGCTTCGAGAGCGACGCAACCGCCGCCGAGAACCGCCCGTGGGCCACGGCCGAGGAAGAGGACGACGCCGCTGCGGAGCTCGACGACGAGGCCGGCGTGGTGCGCGGCTCGGCCGTCGCCGCGGCGCTGGCGCTCGAGGGCCGCTTCGTCTCGGACGACCTGCACACCGAGGCGTTCTCGGACACCGACCCGTTCGAATACGCCGACGAGGAGTGGTCGGACGCGCGCGACGCGGCGCCCGTGCCGGAGGCGCTGGCGGGCTCGGCGGACGCTCCCAACGACCCGCGCGCCGAGTGGCTGATCCCCACGTTCTGGGCTGCGGGCAGCCGCGAACCGCCACAGGTGGAACTGGAAGACGACTGGCTCGTGGCCGAGAGCTGAGAGCTGAGACCCTCTCAGATCTCGTACAGCTTCATCTTCTCCCACAGGTTCTTGCGCGAGATACCGAGCACCTTGGCGGCCTCGGCCTTGCGGCCGCCGGTGTGGTCCAGTGCCGCGCGGATGGCGCCCTTCTCGGACTCCTCGACGGCGGCACGCAGCGTGGTGACCGGCCCGCGCGCCGCGCGACGCGCGGGCACGGCCTTGGAGCCGAGAATGTGGACGCGCTGGAGTACCTCGCTGCCCCCCGCGAGCGCGATGGCCCGCTCGATGGAGTGCTCGAGCTCGCGTACGTTGCCCGGCCAGGAGTAGCGGCCCATCTCCTCGAGCGTTTCGGCATCGATGCGGAAGGCTTCTTCCTTCCCGTACCGCTAGACGAAGAACTGCGCCAGGAGCTTGAGATCGTCATCTCGATCGCGGAGCGGCGGCAGGTCGATGGGAACGACGTTCAGCCGGTAGTAGAGGTCGCGGCGGAAGCGGCCTTCATCGACGGCGTCGAGCAGGTCCACCTTGGTCGCGGCGATCACGCGCACGTCCACCTCGAGCGGCTGCTGTGCACCGAGGCGCTCGATCTCGCCCTCTTGCAGGACGCGCAGCAGCTTGACCTGGGTCGAGAGCGGCATGTCGTCGATGTCGTCGAGGAACACGGTCCCGCCGTCGGCGTACTCGAAGCGGCCGAGGCGCTGCTCGCGGGCGTCCGTGAACGCCCCCTTCTCGTGGCCGAACAGCGTGTCCTCCAGCAGCGTCTCGGGCACGGCGGCGCACGAGATCGCGACGAGCGGCATCGTGCGCCGTGCCGACAGGTTGTGGATCGCGCGTGCGATCAGTTCCTTGCCGGTCCCGCTCTCGCCGGTGACCAGCACGCGTTCGTTGCGAGGCGCGACGAGCCGGATCGTGTGGAACACCTCGCGCATGGCGCGGGACTGTCCGATGAGCCCCTCGAGACTCTGCGCGCGGCCCAGCTCCTCCTTGAGCGAGCGGTTCTCCTGCACGAGCTTGCGCTGGGCCGCGATGCGCCGGAGGTAGAGCACGACCTCCTCGTTCGAGAAGGGCTTGAGGATGTACTCGTAGGCACCCGACTTCATCGCCTCGACGGCCGTCTCGACCGTCCCGTAGCCGGTCATCACGATGACCTCGGTGTCCGGCGAGTTCGACTTCGCGAGCCGCAGCACCTCCATGCCCGGCATGCCCGGCATCTTGAGATCGGTGATGACGACGTCGAACGTGCGGTCCTCGATGTGGCGCCGCCCCTCGAGCCCGTCGCCGGCGACGGTGACGTCGTGGCCGTCCTCCTCGAGCGCGTCGCGCAGTGTGATCGCGATGGTCCTCTCGTCATCGACGAGGAGGACGTTCATGGCGTGGGAGGGCGGCTCGGCAGGTGGATCGTCGGTGTTCACGACGACGAGGCTACCCGCGGCGCGCCGCGGCGACGACGTCCGCGACGGCGACGCCGTGCTCGCCGGCGAGACGGCGGCAGTCCTCGAGCTCGGGCTCACGGCTCGTGACGCGGCCGGCGAGGCGGCCGACCTTGACGCGCACGCCGCCCCAGGGCGTGGCGACGTCCTCGAAGCTGCGCTCCAGCACACTCCGCCGCACCTCCACGGCGCGCACGCCGAGCGTGCCCGTCTCGCGAAAGAGCGCCGCCTCGACGTCGCCGGCGCAGGACGCCGCGGTCAGCGCGGTGACGAGGTGCCCGCTGCGCCCCTTCTTCATCGTGCAGGGGGTCGTGAAGACCTCGACGGCGCCCGCCGCGCGAACGCGCTCGAGGGCCGCCGCGAGGACGTTCGGCGGCAGGTGATCGACGTTCGTGCGCAGCTCGATCATGGCCTCGGCGCCGACCGCGCGCGGCTCCTCGCCCAGCACGGCGCGCAGCACGTTCGGAACGTCGCCGTCGTCGCGCGTACCGGCGCCGTAGCCGACGCGG
>JAJRVY010000050.1 GCA_024277065.1 Planctomycetota bacterium | reverse complement strand
CAGTCCGGCGGGCTCCACGGACGAGCGGGGCTGCGGCGCGCGACTTGCGCCGTTGGACGCTACGACAATCCCAGGCTCGGATCCGCGCAAGTCGCGTGACCGGCGCCCCGTTTCTCTTGTCCACACCTTCTGAGAGCGTGAGCAGGAATCCCGGGTGCGCGCCGATTGCGTCCGACGGGTTCGCTGCAAGGCGGCGCGACGAACCCAACTCAATGGAGCGAGTCATGGAGGAGCGCCAACGCCGCAACGGGACCGCCGGGCGTAACAGCTTTCTGGCGCGCGGTTTGCGCTCGTTGCTCGGAGACAACGAGCTTGCGTGCGGTGCCCGTCGCCGCGAGACGCTCGTCCGGCGACTCACACGCGCAAACCGCGTGCTCGGCGCCGCGTGGGATTCCTGCTCACGCTCTGAGCCGGCGCGCCGGGACCACCGGGCATGAACGTCCACGAGATCGCCGGGCTGGACGACCCGCGGGTCGTCGAGTACCGCTCGCTGCGCCGCGTGGCGTCGCTGCGGCGGGACGGCTGCTTCGTCGCCGAGGGAGCGCGCGTGGTCGTCCAACTCCTCGCGAGCAGGCTGCGCGTGCACTCGCTGCTGCTGGACGCCCGCTGGCTCGCGAAACTACGACCCGCGCTGGAGCAGAGGCCCGAGACCGACATCGACGTCTACGTCACGACCAAGCCCGAGTTGGAGCGGATCGTCGGCTTCCACGTCCACCAGGGCGTGATGGCGGTGGCGCGGGCGCCGCAGCCCCCCGATCTCGCCGCGCACGTGCGCGGACGCCCCGACACGCTGCTCGTGGCGCTCGCCGGGGTCTCCAACGCGGAGAACGTGGGCGGCATCCTGCGCACGATGGCAGGCTTCGGCGCGACCGGTCTGCTGATCGACGGCGCCACGTGTGACCCGTTCGTGCGCCGCGCGGCGCGCGTCTCGATGGGCGCGGCGTTCCGCATTCCCGTGTGGCGTTCGCGCGATCTGGCGGCGGACGTCCGGCGGCTGCGCGAGGAGTGCGGCATCCGCGCGGTGGCTGCCCACCTGCATGGAGAGCGCGTCGCGCTGCAGGACGCGGACCTTCGCGGCGCGCTGCTCGTCGCGCTCGGCAGCGAGGCGGACGGCCTGCCGCAGGACGTCGCGGCGGCGTGCGACGTCGCCGTGCAGATCCCGATGTCCGCGGACTGGAGCTGCCTCAACGTCGGCACGGCCGGCGCAATCGTGCTCTGGGAGATCGCGCGCCGCCGAGCGACCACGGCGGGCTCAGAGGGTGTGGATCGCGCTACGCGCCGTTCGGCAACCCGACGCCGAAGTACGTGAAGCCCTTCTCCGGCAGACGGCTCGCCGCGTAGATGTTGCGGCCGTCGAAGATCACGGGCTCCGTGAGCAGCGAACGCACGCGATCGAAGTCAGGGTTGCGGAACTGGTTCCACTCGGTGCAGAGGGCGAGGGCGTCCGCGCCGTCGAGCGCCTCGTAGCCGTGCTCGCAATACGTGACGCGGTCGCCGAAGTGACGCCGCGCCTCGACCATGGCGACGGGATCGCTCACGTTCACGGTCGCGCCGCGCTCGAGCAGCCCGTTGACGACGACGATCGCCGGCGCCTCGCGCATGTCGTCGGTCTGCGGCTTGAACGACAGCCCCCACACACCGATCGTCCTGCCCGTGAGATCGGGCCCGAAGTGCGCGTCGATCTTGCGCAGCATCCAGCTCTTCTGGTGCTCGTTCACCTTCTCGACAGCGCGCAGGATCTCGAGCTCGTAGCCGTGCTGCTCGGCGGTCTTGACGAGCGCCTTGACGTCCTTGGGGAAGCACGAGCCGCCGTAGCCGATGCCCGGGAACAGGAAGCTCGGTCCGATGCGCGAGTCGAGCCCGATGCCCTTGCGGACGGCGTTGATGTTGGCACCGAGGCGCTCGCACAGCTCGGCGATCTCGTTCATGAACGAGATGCGCGTCGCCAGCATGGCGTTGGCGGCGTACTTCGTCAGTTCCGCGCTGGCCACGTCCATCGCCACGATGGGGTTGCCCGTGCGGACGAACGGCGCGTAGAGTTCCTTCATGATCTCGGCCGTGCGCGGATCGTCGCAGCCGATCACCACGCGATCGGGCTTGAGGAAGTCGTCGATGGCGGCGCCTTCCTTCAGGAACTCGGGGTTCGAGACGACATCGAACGGGTGATCCGTCTCGCCGCGGATGGCGTCCGCCACCATGCGCGCCGTGCCGACCGGGACCGTGCTCTTGTCCACGACGACCTTGAAGCCGTTCATGGCCTTGCCGATGGCCCGCGCGACGGCGACGACGGCCGACAGGTCCGAGGAGCCGTCGTCGTCCGGAGGCGTGCCGACGGCGATGAAGCAGACGAGCGAGCGCTTGACGGCGTCATCGGTGTCTGTCTGGAACGTGAGACGCCCCTCGGCGACGTTGCGCTTCACGAGCTCTTCGAGCCCCGGTTCGTAGATCGGGATGATCCCGTCGTTCAGCGCGGCGATCTTCGCCTCGTCCTTGTCCACGCAGATCACGTCGTTGCCCGTCTCGGCGAAGCAGGTGCCCGCCACGAGGCCCACGTATCCCGACCCGATCACGGTGATTCGCATGAACGTCTCCCTGTGCGCGACGCGGCTCCGCCGCCTCCCGTGTGCAAACCTTCGATTGTAGCGATGGCGAGGCCGGCCGCCGCGCAAAGCCGATGCCCGTTTCCGCGCGTCGCGGCGAACGCACGAGCGGATCGGCAGGAAAAGTTGACCCACCCCGGCGCGCCGCGAAGATGTCCGCCCTCTGCTTGACGGGCGGCGCGACCACTCCGAGGGCAGATCTGCCGACGTGCACGGGCCAAGGCGATCGGGCTGAAGCCAGGAGGCCAGGGCGATTAGCTCAGTGGGTCAGAGCACGTGCCTTACAAGCACGGGGTCGCAGGTTCGAGCCCTGCATCGCCCACCAGCCCGCACGGCCCGGCCGCGCGAGATGGCCGGGCGATCGCGTTCCGCCGGCAAGACGACCTGACATCAGCGGGGGTGTAGCTCAACTGGTTAGAGTACCAGACTGTCGATCTGGAAGTTGCGGGTTCGAGTCCCGTCACCCTCGCCACACACGATACGCACGCGGCGGTCACCGCTCTCATCAGAGAGGTGACCGCCGTTGTCGATTCCCGCCCGCCGCGAGGGTGACGGGCTCGAAGGGCGCGTCCCCGGAGCGAAGCGCAGGGGCCAAGAGCCATGAACAATGGCTCTTGGAGCGCCCCGGGGGCTGCCCGAAGGACGCGGAGTGGGTGGCCGAGCGCCAGCGAGGCCGGGACCCGCCCGCGTCCTCGCAGCCGAGTCCCGTCACCCTCGCCACAGGTAAACCAATGGCCTGCAACGACTCATGTCGGGCAGGCCTCTTGGATTCCGGGGCGCGTATTCTCAGATGGCACCCATGGTGGCCCCCTCCCCACTCCCCCAGTTCGTGCGTTCGCTCGGACCGGGCGAGAGAGTGTGTGTGCCAGGCCCCTCCCCGCGGCTCCCACCTCCCCTGGTCGGTCAAGACCTCCTTGGGGCCCGCGCAGGAATAACTTCGGGATTCGGTCGGCTGCGACGACGCGGGGCGGCGTTGCCTCTCCTCCCCGACTCGGCTCCGCAATGAGTCGCGTCGTCGAGGCGCCTTGCCCCGCGCCGGCCTCGGGGCACGGCGGCACGTGCGTTGCAGGCCGGGCGGCGTGGGAATCACCGGCTCGCGTCGTCCGCGGGCGCTCCATCGCCCGAGAGTGAGTTCGCGCAGGACGTGCGTTGCACGCCCGGCGCCTCAAGTGGCTCTTCGGCATGATCCGATGCAGTCCACAGTGCGCCCCCGCTCGCACGGTGTGGAATGTCTGGTGAGGGGGGGGGGGCTTCGCCCGGGGCGCGAAAGAGGAATACGATGCAACGGTGCGGCTGGACGGACGGACGCGTGACTGCTGATCGGCCGCCCGGCGGCGGACACCTGCGTCGGGCGACGCGCACGGCGGGGCTGACGCTCGTCGAGACCACGCTCGCCCTCATGCTGCTCGCCACCGGGGCGCTCACGGTGCTCGGCACGATGGTCTACAGCCTGCAGCTCGATGCCACGAACCGTGAGACGATGGCGGCGGCACAGGCCGCGCGGCGTGTGCTCGAACAGGTCCGGGCAGAGAGCATCTTCGACGTTCCCGCCCTCTACGATGGCGACGCCACGAACGACCCGAACGGCACTGGATCGGCCCCCGGCAACACGTTCAGCATCACGCTGCTGGAACGGACCGTCGGCGGTATGAGCGTGGACGGACAGGTGGTCCTGCCGTTCGACACCGACGGTGTGATCCGCGAGAGCGCCGACATCCCGGAGCTCGGCTTCCCCCGTGACCTCAACGGCGACGGCGTCATCGACACCGACGACCGCAGCGCCGACATGCAGGCGCTGCCGATCATCGTGCGCGTGCGCTGGGACTGCATCAACGGCGACCGCGAGGTCTCGTACCGGACGGTCCTGCGATGATGCATCACGACCCCGGCTCGCGCGCGGGCCTGTCGCTCTTCGAGGTGATGGTCGCCGTCACCGGAACGCTCGTCGTGTTCGGACTCGTCGCAACGGGTACGACGCGCGCCTTCGACACCTGGAAGGGCACCGTCTCCGGCACCGAGGTCGAGCGCACGGCGAACAACGCCATGGACCGCATGGTCGCGACGCTCGCCGACGCCGGGCTCACGACCATCGCGGACGACCTCTCGGCACCGACGGGCGGGTCCGAGTTCTCGTTCCAGGTGCGCAAGGGATACACCGCCGGAGCCGTCACGTGGGGTCCCGTCACGAAGATCGCCTGGGTCCCCGACCCCGGAGACGCGCGCGACAACGTGGACAACGACGGCGACGGACTCGTGGACGAGGGCGAGGTCGTGATGTCGGACGCCACCGGAAGGCACGTCGTCATCGTGCGCAACGTCGCCGAGTTCCTGGACGGCGAGACCGAGGACAACACCGACGAGAACGGCAACGGCCTGACGGACGAGCAGGGTCTGTCGTTCGAGATCGAGGGCAGGCGGCTGCACATCCGTATGACCCTGGCGAAGGTCGGCGCCGACGGTGAGACCGTGACGCGCTCCGCGGAGAGCGTCCTGAGGTTGCTCGACTGATGCGGACGCCGCACCCGTCGCCGGCAGCAGAGAAGAGAACGTCGTGAACCGCTGGATGCACGGCACCCGCGAGCGGGGAGCGGCGCTCTACGTCGCGTTGTTCGCGCTGCTGATCTTCGTCGCCATGACGGTGTCGATGGTGATGGTCAGCCTGGCGAACGCGAGAGAACGCGAGGCATCCATGCAACGAGCAGCCCGCAGATACCTTGCGGAGGCAGGGATCTCGGACGCGATCGTCGCGCTCTCGTCCGGGGCGTCGGGCGAGATCGCCTCGGCGGGCTCGCCCGTGTCGTTCGGCGCCGGCGACTACTACGTCACCGTTACGGACAACGGCGACAGCACGTTCACGATCGACTCGACCGGCACGGTCGGCAGCGCCGCGCGACGCATGCGCTGCGTGGCGCGCGACATCTCAGGCGGCGTGTTCGATCACGCCATGTTCGCGGGCAACGAGGATGCCGATCCGACCTACTCCCTGGAGCTCGGCGGCAGCGGTGGACAGGCCGACAACGTCGGTGGCGACATCTACGCCGGCGGCGACATCAACGTCACCGGGGACGCCACTGCCACCGGCACGCTGCGCGCCGGCGGCGTGATCCACGGCGCAACGGGCGAAGAGGGTGTCAACGAGCCCATCCCGGACATCGCCGCCAAGAACTACGAGGTCAACCACGACATCGACGTCGCGCAGCAGTTCCGTGACGGCAGCCCATCGTACCTGGCGGACGAACTCGGCGGCGACGCGTGGCAGCTCCCGGAGGCGAACCCCGCGCACATCTTCCGCCTCAACCCATCCGACCGCTCCAGCGAGTACGTGAGCACGACGAAGGACGACTACTTCCTCGAGGATCCGTACGAGGCGGTGAGCAGCAGTTCGGCTCTCAGTGCCGAAGTCGTCACGCGACTCACGTTCTCAGGCGTGGGCGGGGAACCGGGACCGAGCAGCAACGACAAGGTCTTCTTCGTGGACGGCAACCTGTGGCTGCACAACAGGCGTCTGTTCAGCCTGTCGCTGATGCACCGGAGCGGCGGCATCCGCGTCACGTTCGTCGTGAAGGGCAATGTCTACATCTCTGACAACCTGCTCCTCGAGAATGCCGTGGAGGACGGCATCGCGTTCATCGCCATCGAGGACGCCGCCGTCCCGGACTCGGGCAACATCTACTTCGGCGACGCGACGTTCGGCACGCTCGAGCGCATGGACACCTTCCTCTACGCCGAGAACAACTTCTTCGACTCCAACCTCAGCGCCTCGGGCTCCACGAACATCCAGGTCAACGGGATCATGTCGGCGGGCAACCAGGTGGCGATCCAGCGCGACTACGACGCGACACGGCACACGCGGCTCGAACTGAACTACGACCGCCGCATCGCCGACGGAGCACTCGTGTTGCCGGGGCTCCCGACACAGAGCCAAGGATCGAACAGGCGCACGATGCAGATCGTCTCCGTCCACGAGGTCGAGGCCCAGTGATGCGAAACAGCGTGATGCGAGTCGGCACGCGCGTCCTCGCGGCGCTCGCGCTGGTGCTGGTCGCAGCCACCGCGCCGCTCGCGCACGCCGCGGACGACGAGCAGGCGGCTGAGATCGACCCGGCGCAGGTGGGAGCGGTCGTCCTCACCATGCTGAACGGACTGGACGAGAACGACGTCGAGAGGTGCCAGGAGACCATCTCGCGATTGACGAAGATCGCGCCCGAGAAGCGCATGGGACTCCTGCACGCGTACGTCACGGTCGCGGGCGACAGCGTCCACCCGTTCCGGCGCGAACTGATGGACATCGTTCTCGACGAGCTCGGGGCCTCCGCCGTGCGCGAGCTCCTGCGCGAAGCGACGTCGGCGGGGTCCTCGCTCATGGAGCGCACGCTGGCGCTGCGGCTCGTGCGCGACCGGAAGATCTCCGACGCCATGGAGATCGTGCTGGACGCGGCGGCGAACGAGGAAGCGGCCAACCTGGCGCGCCCCTTCGTCCAACGCTCGATCCGCGAGTCAGTGGCGATCGTCATGAAGCGCGAGCCGGGCAGTTCCGACGTCGTCATGCAGCGCTTCCCGCGGCTGCGCCCGGAGGTGCAGGACGCGATCCTCGACGTCCTCGAGACACGTATCGACGGGTTCGGGACGCGCGAGATGAGCCGCTTCCTCGGCAACGACGCCCGCCTGAACAGAGCCGTGCTGCCGCGCCTCGTACGCCTGCCGATCACGGAGAGCGAGCCCCTCGCGCCGAGCGCCTCGTCGCACATCGCCTGGTCGATGCAGGGCGCCGATGCGCCGACGCGCGCCCTTGCCGCCCACGCGGCTGCACGCTTCCACCTGACGACGCTCGTCCCCGACCTGATGAAGCTCATGGACGACGACGAGCCCGCTGTCGCCGCAGCGGCCCACCGCTCCCTGATGAGGATGACGGGCGCGAAGCTCCTGCGCCGCAAGCCTCTCTGGGAGACGTGGCTGGCGGGCGAGAACGAGTGGCGCGAGGCACGCCTCGCGGATGCACTCGAAGCAGCGCTCTCGAAGGAGTTCGACGTCGCCCGATCGGGCCTGCAGAGGCTCGCGCGGCACCGCCTGTACCGCGAGCGATTCGTCGCGCGCCTCGCACGCGCGTCCACGGTCCCGCGCGCCGACCTGCGCCGACTGGCCTGCGAGACGCTGGGCCTGCTCGGCTCGCCGCGCTCCATCGAGACGCTGCTCCTGCGCCTTCGCGACGAAGATCCGGCGGTCGTCGCCGCCGCGAGCGCGGGGTTGCAGCGCATCACGGGCCTGCGGGCGCCGAAGGTCGCCGCCGACTGGCCATCCTCGCTGCGCGGCTGACAGGCGCACGATCCCGCCCGGGCGCGGACGGCGCGGGCCGGCGCGAGACTCACGCCCGGCGGCGCAGATAGCGCGTGAGCGGCTCGGTCGGCGTGCTCGCGATGTCGAGCACCAGCGCCTGCAGCAGCAGGTTGAAGCCGAGGAGCGTCGGGAGTGCGGCGAGCAGCACCGTGCCCGCCGTCGCCGGGACGCCGGTGACGACGCTCTCGCGCCAGTGCACGGCCCCGAACACGATGCCGAAGAGCGAGAGCAGCTTGCCACCGACCAGCAGCAACGAGACGGCGGAGAAGTCGTTCACGAAGTACTGACGCCAGACCCGGCGCAGGAGCGCGGCGTAGAGCAGCCACGCCAGTCCCGGTGCCTCGCGCAGCGGCCGTAGGTGACTGTCCTCGCCCTAGTAGCGCGCGGGCATCGGCACGTCGCGGATCACCGCGCCGGCCGCGGTGAGCAGTCCGATCATGCTGATCTCGAAGCGGTAGCCGTCCTCGGCGGCGTCCAGGTCGATCAGCTCCAGCACCTCGGCGCGCCACGCCACGTAACCGTTCGTCGGATCGAAGACGCGCCACGCCCCGGTCGCGGCGCGCACGAGGAACCCGAGCAGCAGGTTGCCGAAGCGGCGCACCGGCGGCATCGCGCCGAGCGCGCGTCCGTGACGCCAGCGGTTGCCCTTCGTGGCGTCTGCCGCCCGGCATCGCAGCGGCTCCAGCAGATCGCCGAGCAGAGCGGGGTCCATCTGCCCGTCGGCGTCGGCCTTGACGACGATGTCGGCGCCGCGGCTAAGCGCCTCGTGGATGCCCGTCTTGGTCGCGCCGCCGACGCCGAGGTTGGCGTCGTGCCGGATCACGACGACGTCGTCGCCCATCCCGGCGAGTGCCGCCGCAGTGTCGTCGGGGCTCGCGTCATCGACCACGACGATGAAATCGACGGCGCCGCGGAATCCCAGGACGACATGCGGTACCGTCGCCGCCGCCCGGTACGCCGGGATGACGAGCGCCACACGATCGGGGGTCACCGCATCCATTGCCGCGAGTGTCGCATCTCCCGGGCGGCGATGCCCCTACGCGTACTTGCGCGCCCTCTGGTAGAGGAACGACGCGCCGACGAGCAGCAGCCCGAGGGCCAGGAATCCGCCGATGCGGTGCGCCGTCGGGAGCTGCGCCATGTCCACGAAGAACACCTTGCCGAGCGTCACCGCGAAGATGCCGAGACCGCACCAGCGCAGCGCCGCCGTGCCGCGCACGAAGCCGGTCACGAGCAGCGCCGCGGCGTAGATCGCGAAGGTCACCGACATGCACACCTGCGCGAGTCGCTCGAGTTCCTCGCGCGACGTACCGACGGGCGACGCGTTCGCGCCGTAGGCCGCGCACTCCCCGCCGAGCAGCACGAGCCCCGCCAACACGGCGCCTACGAGCACGACGACGCGCAGCGCGCCGCGCGCCGAGGTCGTGCACGCCCACCACGCCGCCACGACCGTGAGGCCAGCCACGAACTGAGGGTTCGCGACCGGCGCGAACGCGGGCCGCCGGGCGAAGAGAAGCAGGGGGACCGCGAACAGGCTCACGGCGGCCAGCGTCCCGAGCGGCGCGATGATGGCGACCGCCCGACGCCGCTTCACTAGCAGCGCGAGCACGAGTGTGTACGTGGCGAGCGCCGCCACGCCGCCTGCGACGGCCAGATCGCCGCTCGCCGCGCCGTACGTCGCGGCGTCTTCCGAGAAGTGCAGCCACACCTCCGCGACGAGCACCGGCGCGTACAGCCACGCCCCTCCTCCGAGCGCCAGGCCCGCGACGGTCGTCCATGACGACCGCCAACGCAGGACGAGCCCGGCCATGACCAGCGCCACCGACGGCGCGGCGAACGACAGGAACGCGCCGTTCGCGAACGGCGTGAACGCCCCGTCGTGCATGGGCATGCGGTTGTCCACGATGTCCCACTGTGCGGCGGCGATCATGGCGAGGCCACCGACGAGCACGACGGGCGAGCGGCGCAGCGCAGCGAGCAGGATCGCCACGACCCCCGCCGCCGCCCACGCCGGCGCCAGCGCGCCGCCTTCTAGGAACGCCGGAATCGTCGCAGCGGCTGCGGCCACGGCGCAGCCGTCCAGAACCGGCGCGTCGGCCGCCACGCCGCGGACCGTCCCGACGGCGCGGCGTGCGGCGAGCGCGTACAGCGTGCCGAGCACGGTGATCGCCGAACCGAGTGCCAGACGGTGCGCGGAATGGAAGAGTTCGAAGCCCGCCGAGACCGACGTCGCGCCCACCAGGATGGCCGTGAGGAGCGCCGTGGGCAGCGCCGGCCGGCGGCGCATGACGCCCGGCCCGAGCGCGATGGCGAGCATCGCGAGCGTCAACGCGACGAGGGCGCCCGCCCCGGCGCCCTGACGCGCCGGCGTGGCGAAGCGCCCCCACCAGCCGGCGAAGTAGACGACCGACGCCGCCAGCGCCAGCAGGTCGAGGCCCGGCCAGCGCCGCCGCCACAGCAGCGCGAACACGCCGGCGTGCAGCGCGAGCAGCCAGCCCGTCAGGCCGAGCAGCGCGTCGCGGTCCTCGCCGAGAATCGCCGGCGCCAGGTAGCCCCCGAGGAGCCCCAGATACGCGAGCAGGGGGGCCTCGCGGCGCAGCGCCAGCACGACGCCGAGGGCGGTCACGAGTGCCGTCACGCCGAACGCCGGGGGCCGCCCGATCAACTCGTAGCGGGCGGCGGCGAAGAACGTCGAGAGCAGGAGCGCGCCGAGCCCGCCGCCCATCACGGCGTGCCCGAAGACGTCGAAACCGCGGCGCCGCAGGACGTCGCCGCCGACGAGCGCCGCAATGCCGGCGGCGGCGCCGATCGCGACGCGCAGGGGCGGGTCCACGAGCTCGCGCTCGATGGCGTACTTCAGGAAGAAGCCCAGAGCGAAGAGTACGACGACGACGCCGACGACGAGCAGCACGCGGCCGCCGAGGAAGTCCTCCAGCGAGAACGCCGGCGGACGACGCTCGCGCGGCGCGTCCCCGCTGTGGCCCGCAGCGTGGCCCGCCGGAAGGGGCGGCGGCACGGCGTCCTCTGCACGGGGCGGCGACGCCGCGCAAGGGGCCGCGCGAGCCGCGGCGGGAGCCGTGGGCGACGGCGGGGCGCCCGCCGCGTCATCGGCCGTCGCCGGGCCGCTCGGGATGGCCTCTGCGCCATCGACCGTGTCCTCCGCGCGGAGCTCGGCCTCCGCGGCGGCGTAGGCGCCCTCGGGCGGCGGCGCGTGCACGGCGACGCCGGACGGTGCGGCGTCCGGAGTCGCTGCCGGGGCCCGCGGCGGCGCGAGCGCTGCGGCGGCGGCGGCCCTCTCGAGCAGTGTGATGCGCCGCGCGAGCCCGTCGCGCTCGCGCCTCGCGCGGGAGAACTGCACGAGGAGCACGATGAACACGGCGACACCGAGCCCGACGAGAAACGTGATCGCCACTAGCAGCAGGATCGCGTCCTCCATGAGCCCCGCATTCTACACATGCCGCCGCCTGTGCGCGGGCCATCCGCTCGACCAGCGGCGCGACCATTGGCCGGCGCGGGCGGGCGAACGTCACCGCACGCCACGATCGAGCGCGCGGTACATCTCCCGTCGCCCACGATGCAGCCGCGTCTTGACGCAACTGAGCGACACGCCGTGGTGGCGCGCGATGGCCTCGCACGAGAGGCCGTCGCGGTACTTGAGGCGAATGGTCTCGCGCACGCAGTCCGAGAGCTCCGCGTAGGCGGCGCGCAGGAGCAGGACGGTCAACGGAGCGGGCTCGGCGGCGCCCGAGCGGTGCACGACGCCCGCGCCGGGCTCAGCGATCTGCTACTCGTCGTCGTGAACGTCACACGACGTCGTGTAGCGGTCGCGGCGGCGGGCCGCGGAGATCGCGGTGTAGCGCGCGATCCGCAGTACCCAGCCCTCGAACGCCCCGGGGTCGCTGAGCCCCGGCAACCCCTGCAGGACGGCGAGAAACGTGTCCTGCACGGCGTCCTCGGTGGCGTGCTCGTCACGCAGGATGCACGCCGCGGTGCGGCGCACGCGCTCGGAGAGCGTGTCGTAGAGCGTCTCGAACGACCGTTCGCAGCCCCTCTGGGCCGCGCTGACGACGTCCGGGTCGGCCAGCCCCCACGCAATCGGTCGCCGCTCCGCCACCCCCACGTTCGCCCATCCGATCATGCCGCCTCCCCTCCCCCGCGGTTCGGCTGCAACGACAACCTCGCGGGGCCGGTTGTCGGTGCAGCAAGTTCGCACGACGCGCAAGGGGCGGACTGCGCCGCTGCGCGTCGCACGACCGTGGCACGGTGGGCGCGGAGGGGGAGCCAGGGGGCGGGGCGCTACGCGACGGCGATGCCGAGCTGCGCCAGCACGCCACGGAGGCGCAGGACGGTGTCGGGCTGCGCGGCGAGGAGCGGCGGACGCACGACTCCGTTGCCGCGACCGACGATCTGCAACGCGGCCTTCACGGGCACCGGGTTGGGCTCGCAGAAGAGCGCGCGAAACAGCGGCAGGAGATCGCGGTGCAGTGCGGCGGCGCGCGCGGCGGCGCCGTCGAGCGCGGCGCCGACGAGGGCCGCGACGCGCCGCGGCACGACGTTGCTCGCCACGGAGATCACGCCGGCGGCGCCGACGGTCGTCAGCGGCAACGTGAGGGCGTCGTCACCCGACAGGATGGCGACATCCGACACCTCGCGGATGTGCGCCACCTGCGCGACCGACCCGGCGGCCTCCTTCACGGCGACGACGTTCTCGAACTCGGCGGCGAGATGCGCCACCGTGGCCGGCTCGAGGTTGACGCCCGTGCGTCCGGGAACGTTGTAGAGCACGATGGGCAGCGTGGTCGCCCGCGCCAGCGTCGCGAAGTGCGCCAGCAGCATGCGCTGACTGGGCCGGTTGTAGTACGGGCACACGATCAGGAGACCGTCCACGCCGGCGTCCTCGGCACTCTGCACGAGCCGCAGCGCCTCGCGCGTCGAGTTCGAACCCGCGCCCGCGACGACCGGCACGCGGCCCGCCGCACGGCGCACGACGCGCGCGACGACCGCGTCGTGCTCATCGTGCGACAGCGTGGGGGACTCGCCGGTCGTGCCGCAGGGAACCAGGACGTCCACGCCGCCGGCGATCTGCGCCTCGACGAGGACGTCGAGCGCGTCGAGATCGAGCGCGGGCTCGTTCGCGGACGACGCGGCGACGAACGGCGTCACGAGCGCGGTCCACGTGCCGCGCGGGGCGAGAGTCGGAGTGGTCGGGGCAGCGCCGCTGCGCATCAGATCCCGCCGTCGCCCAGCAGGTCGTCGCCCGGGCCGATCGCATGCCCGAGCACGGCGCTGTCGATCGCCCGGCGCATCTCGCGCACGGCGCGCTCGAGGCCGAACAGCACGGCGCGGGCGATGATCGTGTGACCGATGTTCAGTTCCTCGACGCCCTCGAGCAGCGCGACGGGTCCGACGTTGCGGACCGTGAGTCCGTGTCCGGCGTGCACCATCAGTCCGATCTCACGTCCGGCGATCGCCGCCATGCGCAGTTCGGAGAGCGCCGCTTCGCGTGCCGCGCCGGGACGCGCCTCCGCGTAGCGTCCGGTGTGCAGTTCGACGCACTGCGCGCCGAGCTCGTGCGCGGCCTGCAACTGGCGCACGTCGGGGTCGATGAACATCGAGACCTGGGCATCGGCGTCCTGGAACTGCTCGACGACGGCGGCCAGCCGATCCTGGTCACGCGTGCAGTCGAGCCCGCCCTCGGTGGTGATCTCCTCGCGTTTCTCCGGCACGAGACAGACCGCTTGGGGACGGATCTCGGTGGCGATGCGCACGACGTCGGCGTCCGCGGCCAGTTCGAGGTTGAGGTGCTGCACGAAGCCGCGCAGCACGCGCACGTCACGCTCCTGGATGTGGCGGCGATCCTCGCGCAGGTGAACGGTGATTCCGTCGGCGCCCGCCTGCTCGGCGAGCACGGCGGCGGCCACCGGATCGGGCTCCGTACCGCCGCGCGCCTGGCGCACGGTCGCGACGTGATCGACGTTCACGCCGAGGCGCGGAAGACCGAGCGGTGAGAGCGGCGTGACGAGCATGCCCCGAGGGTAGCCGTCCGCGACGCGCGCGGTGCGTCCATCCGGACCGTGGCAGAGCGCACTACACTGGGAACGACGTGCGCACCACTCTCCTGCTGATCGCGCTCGCCGTGGCCGCAGGCGCCGCGGCCCTCTTCGCGACGCGTGCCGCGCCGGCGCGCGCGCTCGGCACGGCCACGCTGCACGTGACGGGACTCGACGTCGGCAAGGGCCGGCGCGCGATCGTGCGCCTGTACAACACGTCCACGCACGCCTCCGACGTGTTCGCCGTCCACTACACGATCTACGCCCTCGACACATTGAACGGCAACCCGGTGGCGCTCAGCCGGCCGGGCGCCGGGAACGGCGCGCAACTGATCCCCGGCGACACACTCGAGCTCGACCTCGGGGCAATCGTCGCCGCGTACCGGGCCGAGCGTGAACTCGGTGCGTGGGACGCACCGATCCGCTTCGTCGCGTTCGGTGCGGGCGGGAACTTCGAGCGCTTCGGCCCCGAGACCATCGCGGCCACGGCGCTGCAGACCGACGGCAAGGCGACGTTCGCGCCCGCCGTCACATGGACGGCCGTCGAGTAGGGCGCAAACGCCCCCGCACACGAGAGAGAGAACCCAAGATGCGCCTCACACCCCGGATCGTGCTCCTCGCAGCGCTGGCCGCTGCGACCGTCGCGGCGCTGCCGCTGCTCGTCGGCACCGGCGCCGTCCGCGCCGCGGGGGCCTCCACGACGGCGACCATGGCCGGTCTGCAGACGTCGCGCAAGACACCCGTCGAGGTGGTCGTGTTCAACACGACGGGGAGCGAACTGACGCTCGACCTGCGGATCATCGACACCGACGGCAACACCGTCCTCGAGCGCCCCGGCGGCGTCGTCGTCGGCTCGCTCGAGACCGCGGTGGTCAGTCTCGATGCCGAGTTGTCACGCGATCTGAGAAAGAAACAGAAGCCCTTCGAGGGCATCGTCGCCGTGGAACTCGCCGGCGACGCACCCTTCGCGGAGTTCAACGCGATCGTGCACGCCACGCAGTACTTCGGAAAGCGCAGGAGGCCCCGCGGCGCCGTCGTCTTCCGCCCGGTCTTCAAGACGACGGAGTGACGGCAGGGTGATGGCGAGAGCCGCGCCGCTGCGGCCGGGGTTCAGGATGCCGGCGCACCCAGGAACCAGAACGTGGTCTTGCCGTAGCGGCGTTCGTCGTCGATGACGAGGCCGGGCAGCCCCGCGGCGTGGAAGTCGCCGCTGCCGGCCTGCACGACGATCACGCCGCCCGCGGCCAGACGCTCGCGCAGTTCCGCGACGAGCTTGCGCACGCGGTGGCCCGCGTCGCGGAACTGCGGATAGGGCGGCGCGACGAACACGATGTCGAAGACGCCGGGGACGCCGCGGCGGGCGGCTCGGTAGGCGTCGCCGGCAACGACGCGGAGGCGGTCCTCGTCCAGCTCCAGCTCGGCGGCGTTGCGGCGGATCGCGTCGAGCGCGCCGCGCGCCCTCTCGAGGGCGACGACGCACTCCGCCCCGCGCGAGAGGCACTCGATCCCGAGCGCACCGGACCCGGCGAACAGATCGAGGACGCGGGCAGCGTGGATGCGGTCGCCGAGGATCTGCATGACGCTCTCGCGGTACGCATCGGACGAGGGCCGCGTGCCGTCCCCACGCGGCGTACGCAAGCGGCGACCGCGCCACACGCCGCCCGTGACGCGGATCACGCCCACGGGCGCCGTCCCATCCGCACAACGCATGTCCAAGGCTTTGCACACACGTGGCGCACCCGAGTTGCCGATACCGGAATTGGCCGACACCGGCCCCCACGCCTCTCGCGAGCGGGCGTGGCGAAGCCCGGAGCGATCCCCGGATACCCCCCATGCGCCCCGCACGAAACCCCGAACGCCCCGGTAACGGACGCCGACGCATCACACGTCGCGGCGGCGTGCGTCGCAACGACGTGCTTCGCAACGGCGACCGGCGCGGCGCGATCGTGCGACCGAGCGGCGCTCCCAAGAGTGAGGACCTCGAGCATCTCCTCAAGATGATCGCGTCTTCCACCGATGCAAGAAGAGAGCTGGTGGAGGACATCCGACGTCAGATCGCCGCGGGCACGTACGTGACCGAGGAGAAGCTGCACATCGCCATCTACCGGCTCCTCAAGGACATTCTGAACTGACTCTCGTCATGCGCGCCAAGAGCCCCCGTCCCGGGTCCCGGCGCGCGACGGAGCGGGCGGTGCGCCGGGCGTCGGCGGCCTTCCTGTTCCTCGCGTGCGCGGCTGCCGCCCCGGCCCTCGCCGGATGGTGGGACGATGCCGCGGACGCGCGCCCGACGAGCCTGGCCGAGCTGCGCCGCGCACCCGACCTCTGGCGCGACGTTCCCGTGCTGCTGAGCGTCCGCTTCGGCGGCGCCGGCGCGCGCCTGAACCCCTACTTCACGCAATTCACGCCGGAACTCTGGCAGCCCGTGAAGCTGTCGCCCCGCGGCGACGCCGGTGATACCGACGTCGAGATCACGACGGCTTTCGTGCGACGCGGCGGACGCGACGACCTGCGCCTGGCGCGCATCAGCCCCAACCGGCCCGTCCTCGTGCGCGCCGCCGTCCGCGACACCGTCGCCGGCGAACCGTGGATCGAGGTCCTCGGGTTCACGCTGGACGGCGACCCACTGACGCCGGAAGAGCAGACGCTGGTCCGCGAAGCCGACCGTTTCCTCGCCGGTCGCAACCCCAGGGCCGCCGAGCGGCTGTACCGCCGCGTGCTCGACGGGCGCAAGCTCGCCACACGCGATCGCGCCGACCTCCTGCGCCGCGTCGGCGTGGCGCTCCACGACCGGCGCCTGCCGCGCGAGGCCCTCGCCGCGCTGCGCGAGGCACTCGCGCTCGATCCCGGCGATCTGGACGCGCGGTACCGCGCCGAGCGCCTCGATGCATCGCTGGCGCGCACGCCACTCACGCCCCCGGCGAACGGCGCGGCGCCCACCGCGGCGCGCGCCGCGGCGAGCACGCCGCAGGGCCCCACGCCCGCCGACGTGCCGCTGCTGCTGCCCGTCCACGGCCCGGCGCTGGCGCCGCCGCGCGGCCT
>JAJRVY010000049.1 GCA_024277065.1 Planctomycetota bacterium | reverse complement strand
TTGTAGCCGGCCGCCACCCAGCAGGCGCTGGCGAAGTGCAGATCCTCGTCGAACACGATCGAGCCCAGGTTCCAGCCGCCGTTCGAGAAACCGACGCCGTGCAGACGCCCTGCGCCCACGCGGAGCCGCGTCACGAGATCCGCCGTGATGCGCCGCACGCGGTCGAGGTCGTCCTTCTCCCACACCTGCCCCTTGGACTTGGGGGCCACGATCACGTAGTCGTCCGGCGCGAGGAACGCCAACGAACGCGCCATCCCCGTCTCCGTGCCGCCCGCGCCGTGAAGGATGAGGATCAGCGACCGCTCCGTCGTGGCATCGAACTGCGGCGGCATCACGATCGAGCAGCGCAGCCCCTCGAGTTCCTGCGACGACTCGCCCGCGGGAAACGGAGCGTCATCCGCCGGCCGTGCGGCCCACCCGGAAACGGCGAACGCGGACACGAGAGACGCCGCGACGGCGAACGACTCGACGGATCGGCGGAGACGGGTGCGACAGCCCACGGTGCCCGCCATGATGACATCCCAGTGCGCTGCATGACGACGATCGTTCTCCGCCCCGCGCCCGGCGTGCGACTCAAGTCACACGGGCCGGCGAGCCGATGCGATGGGGCGCCCCACGGATCGGCGCCTGTCTCAGGAATACGATGAACCTCTCGCTCGCGCTGCTCTGCCTCTGTCTTCCCACCGCTCTCGCCGCCTGCGGCGAGGCAGGTGTCGAGCAACAGGCCGAGCCGGCATCCCCACCCACGCCCGAGGAACTGGCGGCGCTCGCCAGGGCGCGGCGCCCCGCTCCCCGCGCCGCCGAGCATCCCCTCGCAGCCTCTCCCACGCTTCCACCGCCGCCGCCGCCGGCCGCCATCGATACCGCCGATCGCGACCTCTACACGCGCAACTGCGCCCCCTGCCACGGCGCCGAGGGGCGCGGGGACGGTCCGTTCGCGCCGGCCCTGGCACCGCCGCCCCGCGACTTCGGCGCGCTGGCGATCAAGTTCGCCGCCAACGCACGCGGAATGCCCTCGGACGAGGATCTGGCGCGCATCATCGCGCGCGGGCTGCCCGGCTCGGGCATGCCGGCCGCGTCGCACCTCGAGCGTACCGACGTCTCGAGGCTGTCGCACGTCGTGCGACGGTTGGCGTTCGAGGCGCGCGTGCACGATCTGCTCGCGGGCGACGACGAACTGGAACCGGCGGAGGCGAGCGAGGTCGCAGCCGACCTGGTTGCCGCGGGGCCACGCGTGGAGCTCCCGCCGCGACCCGACACGGCGCCCGAGTACCCGCCGCACCGCCTCTTCGCGATCTACTGCGGCGAGTGCCACGGCAACGACGGCACGGCGACGGGCGCGTTCGAGACGGAGTTCTTCGACGACGCCGGCTGGCCTCTCCGTCCACGCAACCTCACCTGGGAACCCCTCAAGGGCGGCGGCACGCGCGAGGACGTCATGACGCGCATCGTGCGCGGCATCCCCGGCACGCCGATGCCCGCGACGACCGTGCGTCCGGAGCATCTCTGGGCGCTCTCGGACTACGCACTCTCGTTGCGCGAGGGCGCTCCCGGTCCCGTCGCGCCCGGGGCCACGGTCACGGCCGCGCGCGGCCTGACCGTCGAGGCGGCCGCCGCGACGACCGTCGCGCTCAGCCCCCTGCGCGGGGACGGGCGTGATGCGCCTGCCGCCGACGTGCGCCTCGCCTTCACAGAGCGTGGCTTCGTCGTCGATGTCGCCGTGACGCCGCACAGCCCCAGTTCCCGTATCGGCGCCGCGGTTCGACTCGCGCCGGGCTCGGCACCGCCATTCGCGTGGTCGCCGGAGCATGGCGGGGCACTCTGGCGCAGCGGCGAGACCGGATCTGCGGAGGGTGTCGCCGCGCTGCCGCGGCTGCGCCCGGACGCGGTCGTCACGACGGCGCCCGCGCGCGCCGACGGCACGCGCCGCACCGTCCGGATCGCGGCGGACCTGCCCGGCGACAGGCCGGCGTGGATCGCCGTCGCCGTCTGGGACGTCGATGAGGAGACGGGAAACGTGCGCGAAAGCCTCTCGGGCTGGCACGCCATCACCGTGGATCCGTAGCGCCTTCCGAGGGACGTGCACGCGCCGCGGCGGCGTTTTTTCCCGGAATCCCCTCAAGTCCAACGCAGCGCCGTGCCGTTGTGCGATGTGGGGGTATCGGGTCCCGAACCGCTGCAACGGACTTCGATAGACAGGAGAGAGCCGGATGAGGAACCGACCTACGTGCAACGAGCGGGGGATCAGCTCCCTCGAGATGCTCGCTGCCGGCGCACTGCTCGCCGTGGGCATCACGGGCGCAGCGGCCACAGTCATCTACCAGAGAAACCTCCAAGCCTCGACCAAGCGCCTCTGGACGGCGACTGCCCAGGCCACGGCAGAGTTGGAGCAGATCCGATCCGCCAGTACGCAGCGCTGGTCGTCCCTGCGCGCGGACTTCGACGGCACGCAGATCCAGACGAAGCTACGCTACGCGAATCGCACCAAGATCCAGACCGCGGGCACGACTGCTGCGAGCGGGGATCTGACAGTGAGCATCCTGGGCGACAATGCAACGCTCAGCGACGCCGCTGAGATGTGGCCGACGGGAGCAACCGCTCCGGCGTTCTACGCCATCGACATCGGCGTCGCATCCGCCGACAACGAGTTCGGGCGCTCGATCCGCTTCCAGACGTACGTCGCGGACCGCAGCGGAACCGCCGCGCCCCGCGGCTCGGGCGGCGGAACCACCGCGGGTGGCACCGGTGGCACCACGGGCGGCACGACAGGCGGCACCACGGGTGGCACGACGGGCGGCACGACAGGCGGCACGACAGGCGGCACGACAGGCGGCACCACGGGCGGCACCACGGGCGGGGGCACGACGCCACCGCCTGGATACGCGGAGTGGGCGGACGTCCTGGCGAAGGACGCGACGGGCGTCACCGTCGCCGGCGCGCAGTCGGAGAACCTGCACCTGTCGCTGACGAACGAGTCACCGGGAGACGCGCCCGTCATCGAAGTCAAGGTCAAGATGAAGAAGGGCGGCAGTTTCGAGTCGTTCGCCCTCGGCGGCATGACGATCTACGACGGTGGCCCGTCCACGGACACCAAAGTGGACGTCTCCGGGCTCGGACTGACGCTCCCCCCCGGCCCGACGGACGTGTCCGTCAACGGCGAACCGGGATCCGGCAACAACGGCAGGCCGTTCGACAAGGCCGAGGTGCAGGTCGAGGTGAAGTTCCTCGACGGCTCCAAGCAGAAGATCAAGGTCAAGCTGTGATCCGCCGCCGGACGACAGCCGGGTTCTCGATCGTCGAGGTCACGATCGCGATGGCGATCGGCGTCACGCTCCTTCTGATCGCAACGCAGCTCACGACGGAGACGACGCGTCTCTCCTCGTCGGCGTTCGTGCGTTCGTCCGTGTTCGTGAGGGCGTCGAAGGCGGCGGATCTCGTGGTCAAGGACCTGCAGACATCGTCGTTCCTCGGCGAGGACCGCAACGGCAACGGCACTCTCGACACCGGTGAGGACTCCAACGGCAACGGGGTCCTGGACGCGGCATGGAACCTCGCCGACGGCACGTCGGCGGCGACGCTGACCTTCAACAACCTCCAGTCCGGATGGACGTGGACGAGCGCGATCACCTACACCGTCCAGAACGGCACGCTCGTCCGGCTCGAAGGCGCGAACACGCGCGAGATCTGCCGCGGTATCGAGCAGTTCGCCGTCACGCGCAGCGGCGGCGAGATCGCCATCGCTCTACGCTCGTCCGGTCGAGACTCGGCCGGGCGAACCTGGGCCGAGACGGCCGAGAGGAGGCTCTATGTCCGCAACTGAACTTCATCGCCCGAGTGCCGCTCGACGCGGCAGCGCGATGCTCGCGACCTCGGTACTGCTCCTGGTCGTGGCCGGTCTCTCGCTATTGCTCGTGTCCTCGGCACAGTCCTCACACAAGGAGGTGCAGTCACGCCTGCAATCCACGAAGGCCTTCTACGTCGCCGAGGGCGGCATCGACTTCGTGATGTCACAGCTCAACTCGAGCGCCATGTGGCCCATCCGCGCCACAGGCCGTTTCCCGACCGTGACCGGCACGACGTCGCTCGAGTCCGACTGGATCACCCTCGGCCAGAACGGCGGCGCATTTCGCATCGCCGCGCAGTACATCGACGGCTCCGGCACGGCGGTGGACGTCACCGATCGCACGGCGACGCCCTCCTTCCGCGCCGTCGAGGTGCGCGTGACCGGCCGCTTCGGCGAAGCGCGACGTACCGTGCGCGCCCGCATCGCATTCGAGGTCACGGCGTTCAAGGGCGCCATCGTCGGCGATTCGCCCGGCATCGGCACACCGTCCGGCAGCGGCAAGGGGCTCGCCCTCGACAACGGCCAGATCGTCTTCGACCCCGGCAACCAGTACGTCTACGGCGGCGTGAAGGCCAATTCCGGAATCTACGCGGGAGCGTCCACGACGCCCCTCACGACGGCCAATGCGAGCTCTCTGCTCACGGGCTTCTCCGACGGCACGATCTCACCTGAGTTGTACGGCACGGCCGACGAGATCCCCGACTACACGGACCCGGGCTCGGCGCAGCAGCTCTTCGACTTCGGCCGCTTCAAGGCGGCGGCGCTCGCCGGAGCGGGCGCGTACTACGACGGGCTGACGGCCTTCGGCAACGCGGTCACGGCCGCCAACGCCGCGGGCACGCCACTCGAAGGCATCATCTACGTGCACGTCGATGCCGCCGTCGAGGGCAAGGACCCGAAGTTCAAGCCCGCCGGCGGGATCAACATCCGCGGGACGTTGGTGTTCGACTTCACCAACGCTCCGGACAAGTTCTACAAGGTGTTCATCGTCACGCCGCTCAACATCAATCCGGCGCCGCTACCGGCGAACTTCGACCCGGCCGATCCCTCGACGTTCACGACGGGGTATCCGCCGACGATCTCGCCCGCAAAGGACCCACGCGGGTTCAAGATCAACAGCACGACGTACGAGGACTTCCCGGTCGATGCCGACCTGCCGGCACTGATGTTCGACACGGGCACCGTGGACATCCACGACGTAACGAACGTGTGCGGTGCGATCTACGGCCCCTCGTTCATCGAGATCGAGAACAAGAACGCCGTCCTGCAGTACTTCAACGGCATCATCTTGGGCGGTGCCGGGATCTACCTCGAGGGCGCGACGGGTGCCGGCGCGGCGCAGGTGTTCGTCTACGACCCGATGGCCGTGAACGAACTGGCGACGTTCGAGCAGCGGGCGAAGTCGCCGGTGCTGTCCGGCTACCTCATCGACGAGTGACGCCGTGCACACGCGCACTCACGGACCATCGCCTGCCTACCGCCGTCGCGGCGCGGCCGACGGTCTCATCATGCCGCTCGTGGCGCTGCTCGGAATCGGCGCGCTGGTGGCTGCAATCTGGACGACAACTCGCGACGACGGAGTGCGCGCATCGCGCCTGAGTGCGCGTGCGCCGGCCACCGATGCCGTGGACGCGGCGTCGTCGGTCGAAGCCCCGGCCCCGGCCGGCGGCAGCGGGAAGAACGCAGCCGGCGATCCCGTCGCCGGCCTGAGACGGCGTCTGGCCGCGGTCTGTGACGGGTCCGAGCGCGACGTGCGCGTGGTTCTCGCGGACTACGGGATCGCCCCGCTGCGCCATCCCGACGCGGCCGCCTGGCTCGTTCGCGAGACCGAAGTGGCGGCACGTGATCCTGACGAGAGCGTGAACGTCCGTCTCGGCGCACTTCACGTACTCGCGCGCGTCCCGCGTCGCCACGTGTCGCTGGACCCGTTCATCGAGTTCTTCGGGGAGAGCGACGCGCGTGTGCGGGCCGCTGCGGTCACGGGACGGGAGAGGCACGGCATCGACGGCTACGTCGATGCCGTGGCGCGGCTCGGCGGCGATCCGTCTCCGCCCGTGCGCCTCGCCGTCGCGGCGGCGCTCGGGACCTGCCAGGACGATGCCTCCATCGAGGCCCTCACGAAACTGCTGCACGACGTCGATCGCACCGTCGCGCGCCGCGCCGGCGCCTCGCTCGGACGCGTCTGGCGCGGCGAGCCGTCGGACGACATCGTGCGCGCGTCACGCGACGAGAACGCGAACGCGCGTGTCGGAGCCGCCGTGGCGCTCGCCGAGATGGGATCCACCGCCGCCTGCCGCGTTCTCGGGGACCTCACCGCCGACAGCGACTGGGACGTGCGCCGCGAGGCACTCCGCGGCCTCGGACGACAACCGCGAGCGGCGCGCGACGAGGCGACCTACAGGTTGCTCGCGGTCGCCCAGGACACGAGCCGCGTGCGCACGGATCGACTCGAGGCGATCCAGGCCCTGGCCGCGCTGGCGCCCGCCGACGCCGCCCCCATGCTCCTTGAGGACGCTGAGCGCGACGACGATCCGGTGATCCGCCTGTTCGCCGCCCGCACGGCACTCGCCGGTGGCGACCATCGCGCCCTTCCGTCGCTGATCCCGCTCCTCACGGTGAGCGAAGGACCGCACTGCGATGAGGAGGACCGCCTCTTCGTCCGCACGACGGCGCGCGAGACACTCGAGGCCGCCACGGGCCTCGAGGCGCCCGGCGACTCGCCTGCGGCCTGGAAGGCCGCGGTGGCCCGCATCGTAGCAGGCGACGGCAAGGCGCTGCCGCCCTTCCGCGCCCGCTACATCCGCGAGTTCTGGTAGCCGCGCCGCGGCGTCGGGGGCAGACTTGCCCCGTGCCCCCCGACGCCCTCGCCGATCTGCTCGCCGCGCTGCGGAATCCCGCCGTGTACCCGCACGCCGCCGGTGAGGCGGGTGAGGTGATCGTCGTCGAGACGCACGTCTCGTTCGTGCTGCTCGCCGGAGAACACGCGTACAAGCTGAAGAAGCCGCTCGATCTGGGCTTCCTGGACTACTCGACGCTCCGGCGCCGCAGGTCCATGTGCCACGAGGAGGTGCGCCGCAACGCGCGGCTCGCGCCGCAGGTCTACGAAGGCGTCGTCGCGATCACGGGGACGGCACGCGCCCCGCGGCTGCGCGACGATCCGCCGCCCGCGGGCGAGACGGCGTTCGAGTACGCCGTCCGCATGAAGCGCTTCCCGCAGACTGCGCAGCTCGATCGGCGGCTCGCGGCAGGCGCGCTGGACGTGGCGGACATGGAGCGGATCGCGGACTGCGTCGCGGGCTACCAGGCCACCGCCGCACGCGTCGCGAGTGACGGCGAGTACGGCACGCCGGCGTGCGTTCTGCGCCCCGTGCACGAGAACTTCGCCCAGATCCTCCCGCGCCTCGGTGAGCGCGCCGCCGACCTGCGGGAACGCCTCGGGCACCTGCGGACATGGGCCACAGCGGAGCACGCGCGGCTCACGCCGCTTCTCGCGTGCCGCCGCGCGGGCGGCTTCGTGAGGGCCTGCCACGGCGACCTGCACCTCGCGAACCTGGCCGAGATCGACGGCCGCGTCGTGGCCTTCGACTGCATCGAGTTCGATCCCGGCCTCTACTGGATCGACGTCGTGAGCGACACCGCGTTCCTGGTCATGGACCTGCTGGCGCGGGGCCGCCGCGACCTCGCGGCGACGTTCCTGGATGCCTGGCTGCTGCGCACCGGCGACTACGACGGACTGCGGCTCCTGCCCTTCCATCTCGCCTACCGCTCGATGGTGCGCGCCAAGGTCGCGGCCATCGCGATGACGCAGCGCGAGGGCGACGCCCGGCGGCCCCACCTCGAGCGCCTCCGAGAGCACGTCGCCCTCGCCGCACGCGTGGCTCCGGCGCGCGGCGGCGCGCTCGTGATCCTCTGCGGTCTCGCGGGGAGCGGCAAGTCCACGCTGGCGCGCGAACTGGTGCGCGAGTACGCGGCGCTGTCGGTGCACTCGGACGTCGAGCGCAAACGGCTGTTCGGCATCGCGCCCGAGGCCGCGAGCGGCTCGCCGCCGGACGGCGGGATCTACACACCCGACGCCAACCGTCGCACGTATGAACGGCTGGCAGCGGCGGCAGCGGCGATCGCCCGCTCGGGACACGTCGCTGTCGTGGACGCCTGCTTCCTGCGACGCCGCGAGCGTGAGCGCTTCCACGCGCTCGCAGCCGAGTTGGGCGTGCCCTCCGTCGTGCTGCTGCAGGACGTGCCCCACGACGAACTCCTGCGCCGCGTCGCAGCTCGTGCCGCGGCAGGCGGTGACCACTCCGAGGCCGGGACCGATGTCGTGCGGCGCCAGATCGCGACGGCGCAGCTCCCACGCCCGAACGAAGCGCACTGCGTCACGGTGCGGCGCGCCGCGACCGGTGAAGACGACGTCGTCGGCGCCGCGCTCGCGGCGCTCGACGCGCACCGGGGAGGAACACCATGACACGCCCATGCGCGGCGCTGCTCGCACCCCGCGCGGCTCCGGCGATGGCTGCGCCCGACGCGAGCGGGAGCGCACGCACACGCGGCGCGGGGTCGAGCCGGATCGCGCAAGGTCGAGCGGGCCTTGCGACCCGCCCGACCGGAACGATTCCCTGCCCTTCGCAGGCGGGGCCTCAGCGGACGTCGGCGTCCCGGCGTCCGTCACCCCAACCGCCGCCCCCGGGCGTCTGTTCCCGGGCCGCGTGCGCGCGGACGCCCCCGTCACAGGACGGCGGCGCGGTGTAGAGTCGCAGCGGGAGGTGGCCGCCACCATGAACGTGCCCCGACATCGCCGCAGCGATCCGCGCAGGAAGCCGGCCCCCGGCCGGCGATCCGCGCCCGAGATCCACTTCTGCGACAACTGCCAGGTGTCGGTCCCGATGGTCGATCTCGAGCGCGGGACGGCCAGGCGCACACCGCGCGGCCGCGTCTTCTGCTCACTGTGCGTGCGCGCCACACCCGCCGAGCGGCGGGCCCGGCGGCGCATCCTCGAGACCGAGTTCGCCGATGCCGCGCCGATCGCCGCGCCGGACGCCGTGCCCCCTCCCCTGCCGAACCGGACGCCGCCACGATCCGACACGGCGAAGCTCGTAGAACGCATCGAGCACCTCGAGCGCGCGGTCGCCGACCTCCGCGCCGCTCTCCTCAGACTGGAGAGGCGTCCGCAAGAGTAGCTTCGGGCTTCGGTCGGCTGCGACGGCGCGGGGCGTCGTCGCCTCGCCCCTCCTCGCCGACGCGGCTCCCCGACACGGCTCCGCGATGCGTCGCCGGTCGATGCGCGTTGCACGATCTCGACATCCGCAAGCCGGTGGATGGATGCTGCGCCCGGCTCGAAAGGTGATCGAAGTCACAATTCCGGCGAGGAGGGGCGCGGCGTGTGACCTCGGTCACCGTCGCTTTGGCGGGTGAGTTCTAGGCTTGCCGCAACGTGACCGACCTGGCCGCTCGGCGCCGGGGGTTCCGCAACGACGGAGCCGCGACGTGCGAGGGCCCCCCCCAGAGAGCCCGGGCCGCTGTGTGTGCCGGGCACAGGTGAGGACGATGACCGCTTCCACCACCGCACAGGACGCGACCGGCGTGTCCGTGCCCCCGTCCCAGAAGGTCCTCCACGTGCGCGAGCACTGCGTCGAGATCGTGTCCGACTCGGGCGAGGGTGCACAGAAGTGCGGCCAGTCGTTCGGCGCCGTCTGCGCCAAGATGGGCAACGGCGTCTGGACCGTCGAGATCATCCCGGCGGAGATCCAGCCCCCGGCACGGACGCCGGCCGGTGCGAGCGGCGTGCGCATCCGGTTCGGTACGGGCCCCGTCACGAACGGCGGCAACGACGCGCAGCTCGTCGTGGCGTTCAACGAGCAGGTCCTGCTCGCGCGCCTGCGCGCCAACTCGCTGGCGGAGGACGCGGTCATCCTCATCGAGAACTGCTGGAAGGACCACGACGACGAGACCATCCGCGCGGCGTGGAAGAACGCCTTCGAGACGATCGGGAAGCGGGGCTTCCGCATCATCGAAGTCCCGATGGAGGAACTCTGCCTGACCGTCGTGGACGATCCGCGGCGCGGCAAGAACATGTTCGCGTTCGGGATGCTCGCAGCGGTCTACGACCGCGACGTCGAACGCTGCAAGGCGCAGATCGCGTTCACGTTCCGCAAGAAGTCACAGGAGATCTACGACCGCAACTCGAAGCTGTTCGACCTCGGACACGGCTGGGCGAAGGAGAACCTCGACTTCCGCATCGATATCCCGACCCATGCGGTCGAGCGCGAGATGCTCGTCATGAACGGCAACACCGCGCTCGGCATGGGTGCGATCGCGTCGGGTATGGACCTCTGCTCGATGTACCCGATCACGCCGGCGACGTCCGTCTCGCACTACCTGAGCGACGTCTTCGAGAACGCCGGCGGCATCGTGCATCAGGCCGAGGACGAGATCGCCGCGGCCGGCGTCGCCATCGGCGCCTCGTACGCCGGGAAGGTCGCGTTCACGGTCACGTCGGGCCCCGGCCTCGCGCTGAAGACCGAGTTCCTCGGGCTGGCCACGATGACCGAGGTGCCGCTCGTGGTCATCGACGTGCAGCGCGGTGGCCCCTCGACGGGCCTGCCGACGAAGGTCGAGCAGTCCGATCTGCTCGCCGTGCTGTGGGGCCAGCCGGGCGACGCCCCCAAGGTGATCATGGCGCCGTCCACGATCGAGGAGTGCTTCCACGTCGTCATCACGGCGCGCCGCATCGCCGAGACGTTTCGCTGCGTCGTGTTCATCCTCTCGGACGCCAACCTGGCCACGGGCGTGACGCCCTTCCCGCGACCGCAGACGGACCCGCGGTGGGTGGCCGGACCACCGGACCAGAGTCCCGTCCCCGAGGGGCTGCGGCCGTACGACTGGGACCCGCGCACGGGGCTCTCACGGCGCTTCGTCCCCGGTCAGCCGGGCGGCATGTACACCCTCACCGGCCTCGTCCACGACGAGAACAGCAAGGTGCGCTACGCGCCCGGCGTCAACGAGAACGCGTGCGAGATGCGCAGCCGCAAGATCGCCGTCCTGCAGAGCACGCTGCAGCCGCCGACGCCGCACGGCGGCGACGAGGGTGACGTGCTCGTCGTCGGCTGGGGCAGCACGCGCGGCGCGATCGAGGAGGCCGTGGACATCGCCCGCGCGGAAGGGCTCGCCGCCTCCTCCGTCAACCTCACGTTCCTGTCGCCGCTCGAGCCGGGGCTGCGCGACCTCTTCTCGCGCTTCGGCGCGGTGATGACCGTCGAGGTCAACTACAGCGACGAGAAGGACGCCCCGTACATCACGGACGAGAACCGCCGTCGCGGGCAGCTCTGCACGTTGCTGCGCGCCCAGACGCTCGTGGACGTCGATTGCTGGACCCGCGTGCCGGGCGCACCTCTGCGTCCCGCCGATATCCTCTCCGCCATCCGCGCCAAGATCGCGGAAGGAGGCCGCTCGTGACCGCCACCTGCACACTGACCGACTGCGGCACCACGCCGGACACCGACTACTCGATGGACGACTACCAGGGCCCCGAGGCGCGCTGGTGCCCGGGCTGCGGCGACCACTCCGTGCTCTCGTCGGTGCAGCGGCTCCTCGCGACGCACCAGATGGCGCCCGAGCGCACCGTGTTCGTGTCGGGCATCGGCTGCTCGAGCCGCTTCCCACACTACCTGCGGACGTTCGGCTTCCACGGCATCCACGGCCGTGCGCTCCCGGTGTCCGTCGGCGTGAAGCTGGCGCGACCGGACCTCGACGTGTTCGCCGTGATGGGCGACGGCGACTGCTGCTCCATCGGTGCGGGACACTGGATCCACGCCACGCGCTACAACGTCAACATGACGGTGCTCCTCTTGGACAACAACATCTACGGCCTGACGAAGAAGCAGACATCGCCGACCACGCCGCAAGGCTTCAAGACCAACACGCAGCCGCGCGGCAGCTACCTGCCCGCGCTCAACCCGCTGACGGTGACGCTCGGCATCACGAACGCGTCGTTCGTCGCCCAGACCGCCGACTGGGCGCCGCAGCACCTCTACGAGACGCTCGAGGCGGCCTACGCCCACCAGGGTTTCTCGTTCGTGCGCATCATGCAGCGCTGCCCCGTCTGGACGTCGATCCTGTTCCAGGACGCGGTGCGCGATCCCGCGCGCGTCGCGGTGCTGGTGCACGAGCGCGGCATCCGCGACGCGGGCACCGAGGAACTGCACAAGCACCACATCGACCACGATCCGTCCGACCTGGACGCCGCGCGCCACCTCGCCGAGGAGGGCGGCATGCGTCTCGGCCTGTTCTACCGCGACGCGAGCTGCCCGCGCTACGAGGAGACGCGCCGGCAGGCCGCGTACACGCCGGCCGAGCGCATCGCCGTCCTCGAGAAGGAGTTCGACCGCCATGCCGTGTGAGAACCACGAAGGCTGCCCGATCAGCGGCGCGCAGCGCGACTTCCGGGCGCGCATCGCGGCCGAGATCGAACACGCCGAAGCGTTCCTGTCCGAGCACCGCTCCAGCGACGAGGAGAAGGCGGAGGTCGCCGGCGCGGCGCTCGGCACGTTCGCCGGCGGACGCATCGACGCCTCGCGCTTCCAGACGTT
>JAJRVY010000048.1 GCA_024277065.1 Planctomycetota bacterium | reverse complement strand
GACGTGCTGCTCGGCGGTGGCGGCTTCGAGGACGACGCCGTGTTCTGCGAGTTGCGCGAGCACGCCGTCGGGGCGTTCGAGCGCATCGCCGCCAAACTCGGCGCCCCGGCCGATCCGCGCTGCGAGGACGCTCGATACGGAGGAGGGTGACGGCCATGTCTCTGGAGTTCCGGGTGCCCGGGAGAGTGCAGACCAGTCCGATGTCGTGCTGGTGGGCCTGCATGGCCATGATCCTCCAGTACTATGGGCAGGACTACACGTACCCGTGGCAGTACCGCGTGCAGTTCGAGCGCCCGTGGAGCCGGCCGATCTCGCCGCTGCCCGACGTCCTCCTGCCGTCGCTCGAAGAGGCCAACCTCACGGATGAATTCCGTCGCTCGGTGAGCGAGCTCTCGTTCCCCCAGCCCTACGAGTGGTACGACCATGGTCTGCCGCGCAACCGATTCGCGTTCGATCTGCTGGCCGACATGACGGGCTTCCGCGGCTTCAGCCGCCCCGCGTTCGGGCAGTGGTCGTTCGACGACGTGGAGTCGCGGTTGCGGGACTACGGGCCCTATGTGTTCTTCGGCATGTGGGAGGGCTTCCCGCACGCCATCCTGGTCGTCGGCGCCCTGGAGGGGCACTCGGACCGGTTCGTCGTCGTGATCGATCCGTCCCGCGGCCGTCCCGCCTCGCAGCCCCTCGACACCTTCAACGAGCGCATGAGATCGCGCATGGGCGAGTTTGATTTCAACGGCCTGAACCCGATCTACTACCCGCAGTCCAGGTCGCACCGCGCCGCTGCGGCGAGGTGACTCGGCCGCGGCCGCTCGCGCGCCCGTGGCCGTCGTCGTGGCCCCGCGCCCGCTACCGGACGGTCACTCTCGCGGGCTGCGACACCCCCCGCGACTGCGGGTCGTAGTACTCGTAGACCGTCGTGTGCGGGAGCGTCATCGTGCCGCGCAGCGTCGGGTGGACGCGGATCCTGACGGTCTTCCCGGTGCCCTCGGCGATGCGGCCGAGATAGAGGTTCAGCCGTCCGCCGCGGATCTCGTAGCGGTCGAACTCGCCGGCGTCGCGCAGATCGCCGAGCAGCGCTTGGTCCACCGTGAACCCCGGCGGCAGAGCCACTGTCGCGGTGACCTGTTCCGCGTCGCCGGACGCGCGGCGGTTGCGGACCGAGAGGGTCAGGTCGGCGCTGCGTCCGGCGCGCAGCCTCCGCGGTCCGACGGCGACATCGACGGAGAGCGACTCGGGCTCGGGGAGCGGCTCGCTCCACGGGATGACGTAGCCGCCGGAGATGCGGGAGTAGGGCTGCGCCGCGCCGCTGACGGTCAGTTCCACACTGTTGTCACCGGGCACGACGAATGCCGAGACGTCCACGACGCGGGGCGTATCGACGTCGTCGAGCGGCACCGCGCCGGCGTCCATGCCGTTCACGCGGATCACGACGGTGCCGCTCCCGCCGCCGCCGGCGACCGGCAGCGCGGCCAGGAACGCCTTGATCGTCCAGACCGTCGCGAACGTGCCGCCCCAGCCGCCGTACTCGGAGCGGGCGCCGGCCAGGAACTTCAGCACGTCGCTGACGACGTCGGCGTGACCGCCGGTGGCGAGCAGCGCCTGCACCATCATGGCCGTGGTCTCGACGACGGCGCCGTGCCCGGAACCCGACAGCATCGTGCGGCTCTCGCCCTGCGCGCCGTACGACCAGTACGTGCCGCTCTCGTCCTGCTCTCGCTCGGTGAGCAGCGCGGCCAGGAGCGAGCGCCCGAGGGGGTCGCCGCCGTCCGCCGCGAGCAGCGCGTTCGTGGCGACGACGCGTGTGTAGAGATCGCTCTCGCCCGCGATGTTCGCCCGCACGAACGAGAGTGCCTTCTCGAGCGCCGCGGGCGCACGCTGCGCGTCGGCGAGGATCCACGCCGTGTACGCGGTCACCCGCAGCGCGTCGGTGCTCGTGCCGAAGTGCACGCCGGCCGACGAGGGCTGCCAGGAGCCGTCGCCCTTCTGCTTGCCGACGAGCCACGCCGTCGTGCGCCGGATGAGCGCCGGGTCCACGTGGCGCACCTTCGCGATGTCCTCGAACTGCTGCACGGCGTAGCCGCTCAGGATGATGCTCGCGTGCGGCCCGCCCCAGAGCGAGAACCCGCCGCCGTCCGCCTCGAACGTGAGCAGCTTCTGCATGCCCTGGCTGAGGAAGCGCTCGGCGCGCGCGGAGATCGCCGCGTCCACCGTGCCCGTCGCCCGCAGGTAGGCCAGCACGACGGCGTTGGGATAGGTCGTGGAGGTGGTCTGCTCGAAACAGCCGTGCGGCTCGGCCAGCAGGGCATCGAGGCCGTCGAGGGTCTGGGAGAGCACGCCCGGGAGCAGGTGGACGTTCATCGTCGTCTCGCCGGGGAGCGCTGCCGCAGGGATGTGGATCGTCTCCGTCACGGCGTTCCGCAGTTGACCGGAGCGTGTGAAGGTCACCGGGCGGGCGCTTGCCGCGACCTGCGCGGGCATCTCCACCGCATCGGTCAGCTCGTCGCTCGAGGCGTCCACGCGAAGTGCCACGTCACCGGTCGCGAGCACGTGGATGCCGAAGCTGTCGCGCGCCGCGGAGCCCGCGGGAACGGAGATCACGCGCGTGGCGCCGCCGGTTGCCTCGAACCACGGTGCCGCCCGCAGCCGCACGGTGACGTCGCGGTCCGCGGACGTCAGGTTGTACGCCACCACCGGGATCTGGATGCGGTCGCCCTGTGTGAAGGACCGCGGCAGCCCGAGATCCACGAACATGTCCTTGCGGACCGCCAGCGCCGTGGTCCCGCTGCCGATGCGGCCGTCCTCCGCCGAGGCCAGGGCAGCGACGCGCCACGTCGTCACGTTGTCTGCCAGCGTGAAGGGGAGGACCGCGCGGCCGGCTGCGTCCGTCAGCAGGTCCGGCACGGCCAGCAGCGTCTCGGGGAAGAAGCGGCGGACGGCGGTCGCGCCGGCCGCGCCCGGCGCCGCCGCCCCGCCGGAGTCGTCCCCACCGAACGCCTGTCCCTCGCCTGCGCGTTCGAAGACGGGGGCACCGATGATGCCGTCCCCCGGCTCGGGGCCGATGTCGTCCCCGAAGAACTGGCCGAACCTCCCGCCGCGGCGCCGCCGCGGCCGCACGCGGAAGACGTATGCCAGATCGTCCGCGGTGCCGAACGTCTCGTCGGCGCCGGCCGACGTCACCTGGACCTCGCGCGGCTTGCCGCGGATGGAGAGGTCGTAGGGCGTGCCCCAGGGGTCCACGAAGCGGCCGGCCCGCATGGCCCGGCGGCGCGCCGCCCGGCCCTTCTTGCGCAGTCGGCGCGTGAGCATCCGCCCGTCGGCGAGCACCTTGCCCTGCGCCGCGGAGAGCTCCGACAGGGTCTCGGTGCTGCGGCTGTCGAGCGGGCCGCCCTGCTCCTGACCGTACGCCAGGATGGCGGACGCGAGGTCCTGGTCGGCCTGTGTGCGCTGCCCGGCCAGCAGGTCGCCGAGGGTCGTGCCGCCCGCGAAGCTCTCCGTACCGTCGAGCCCGGTCCCGCCGTCTTCGAGGGCCTCGCTGCCCACACGGCCCGCCGTCAGCAGGTAGACCGCCTCGTCCACGGCCGTGACACCGAGTTCGGCCGCGACGCCGGTCCCGTCCTGCCCCGTCACGCGCAGCGTGAGCTCGCCGGACTCGCCGGGCTCGTACCCACCCCGGTCGGCGGAGACGTCCACCTGGAGATCGTCCCCCAGGTCCACGACCACCGTGCGGCGGTCTTGGAGCAGGCGCCCCGAGGAGTCGAGGGCGCGGGCGGCGATCTCGATCTCGCCGACCGCGTCGGCGGCGGGCTCGAAGACGACCTGCCCCGCACCTCCCACGAGCGCGATCGGTCGCACGTCGAGCGTCCGGCCGCCGCGGCGTAGCTACACCGTTGCGACGACGGCGTCCTCGGAGGCGATGAGGTCGATGGCGAGCGGCTCGCCCACACGCGCAATGGCCGCGTCCGGCCGCGCCAGCAGGAAGCCCGCGGCCGCGCCGGGCGCGAACGGGAACTCGCGGCTCGCCGTGCGCTCACCGTCGGTCGTGCTCGCGGTGGCGACGATCGCGCTCACGCGCCCGAGCGGCGTCGTGAGGATGCGCGCGTAACCCCGTGCGTCGGTCGTGGCCGCCCCGAGCAGAGCGCCATCGGCCGAGAGCCGGACCTGCGCCTCGACCGGCCTGCCGCCGGGATCCGAGACGGCCACGTGCAGCACGTTCGCCTGTCCCGTCACCAGCACCGCGGACTCGGCGACCAGCCGGATGGTGAGCGGGCCGTCCGAGACCGGGACCTTGCGCACCGTCTCCGCCGCCTGCTCCGCGCGGTCCACCGCCCGCACGCGCACGTGGACCGCGGCCGTGCCCTCGCGAAGTGCGTGGGCGTCGAAGTGGGGCGGCACCGTCAGACTGAACTCCGCCGTCCCGTCCGCGCGGGTCCTCATCGAGTCGGAGTCCTGCGGTTCGGCGTCGCCCGCGTTGCGCAAGAGGTCCACGACGACCGTGGCGCCGCGTACCGGCTCGCCGAACACGTACGAGAGGTTCACGCGGCCGCGCAACCGCCCGCCGGGCGCGACGAACGGTTCGTCGAAACCGACACGCGGCGAGAACCGCGGCAGGTCGTAGCGATCGACCGTGAACCCGGCCTGGCCCGAGAAGTCCGTGCCGGAGATCTCGATCGAGTAGTTCCCGAAGAGCAACTCGTCGGCCAGGGGGAACGTGAAGTGCGTGACGCCGAAGCGGTCCACGTCGAGGTCCTCGCGGAACACGATCGTGCCCTTGGGGTCGCGCACGACGTGGGTGAGGATCTCGCCCGCGGCGGGCCGGCCGTCGCCGGGCCGCAGCGCCAGCACCCGCACGCGCACGTCCTGGGACGGCTGGTAGAGCGGCTTGTCGGTGGTCAGCACGAGCCGCCCCGGCGCCGGCGAGGGCTCCTCGAACGTCAGCGTCTCGGAGATCACGGCACGACGGCCGTCCAGGTGCGCCTCGAGTGTGAACCACGCGGCGGCCGCGCCGCCAGCATAGGTGAACGCACCCGAGACCACGCCGGAGGCGTCGGCCGGTCCGTCGAAGAGGAACTCGCTCCGCGGGGCGTCCGCGGCGAACGCGCCCTCGAGCCCGCCGATCCACCCGGACCGGATGCGCAGGGTCGCCCCGGCCGCGGCGGTGCCGTCCTCGCGCGTGACCGTGGCCTGGAACGGTGTCGGCTCACCGGCCACGAGTCGCGGAGGGAGCGACACCAGCAGCCGCAACTTCTCCTGGGAGGCTCCCGTCGCCTTGCGCCCTTCGAGCACGGCGTCCTGGCTCTCGACACGCAGGGACCACGCGATGACCGTCCCCGCGGGGTGGTCCCAGGTCCAGTCGGTGACCGCCGGGAGTCGCACGGACGCCTCGTTCAGGCCCGGCTCGATGTCGAGCGCCGCGGCCGCCCACTCGGTGACGGGCTCGTCGTCCAGCGTGGCCAGCCGCGCCGAGAGCGTGGCCGCGATCGTCGCCTGTCCGCTGGAGGAGACCGGCACGGTGACCCGCACGCCGGTCCCCTCGCGCTCGATCCGCACGCCCGCTTCGTCCACCGTGAGCGTGCCCTGCGCCAGTCGGTCGGGCCGACCGAGGATGACGGGCTTCTCGGACCGCCCACCCGCGGCGGCAGAGGGGCCCCCGGCCGGTGCGAAGAGCACGGGCAACACGAACAGCAGCACCGCAATCGCGTGACGAATCCGCATCTGACCCTCCCGGACGCCATCCGCGTCCGGCACCAGTCTACGTCCCCGCGCCGCGATGGGGCGCTGCGCCGCACCCGTGGCGCGGATGCGCTCCGCGGCGGAGCCGCTACACTGGTGCCGGACCGCCCGGTCCGCGGGGGGAGGCGAGCATGGGCAAGCGCATCGTCATCTGTGCCGACGGCACGTGGAATCGTCCCGAACAGGACGCGAAGAAGGACGTGGCGACCAACGTCCTGCGTCTCGCCCGGGCGATCCGGCCGGAGGACACCGGCGGCACGCCGCAGCAGGTCTTCTACGACTGGGGCATCGGCTCCTACCACGACAAGGTCGTGGCCGGGGCCACCGGCTCGGGCCTGCAGAAGAACACGATGGACGACTACCGCTACATCGTGCAGAACTACACCCCTGGCGACGAGCTGTACCTGTTCGGCTTCAGCCGCGGCGCCTACACCATCCGCAGCCTCTGCGGGATGATCTACAACGTCGGCATCCTGAAGCGTCCGGACGCGAAGCTGATCCAGGCCGCGTTCGACCACTACAAGCGGCCGGGCAGAAAGCACCATCCCGACGGCGAGGCGTCCGTGGCGTTCCGGAGCCGGCACTCCCATCCCAGCCGCACGATCGAATTCGTCGGCGTCTGGGACACCGTTGGCGCCATGGGCATCCCCCTGCGCTTCCTCGGCTTCCTGGAGCGCAAGGACGAGTTCTACGACACGAAGATCGGTCCCAACGTCAGGATCGCGCGCCACGCGATGGCCATCGACGAGATCCGCGAGGACTTCGAGCCGACCGTCTGGCGCCCCCAATTGAACATGGACATCGAGCAGGTGTGGTTCGCCGGCGCGCACGGCGACGTGGGCGGCGGCTACGCGCGCTAGGCCGACGGCTCACTGCTGTCGGACATCCCACTGCGCTGGATGCTGAAGGAGGCGCGGGCGGCCGGCCTCTCCATCGAACGACACCTGGGCGCTTCGCTCCAGGTCGGCCCCTTCGCCAAGCTCCACCGCTCCCGGCGCCGCTTCTACAAGTTCAAGGCACCCTTCCACCGCCCCATCGCCCACGGCAAGGGCGCCGTCCTCATCCACCGCTCCGTCAAGCAGCGCTGGGACGCGGACCCGAAGTACCGGCCGCCGAACCTGTCCGCGTACGTCGCCGGCGAGCAGGGCTGGGGCACGCTCTGAGCCCGCGCGGCGCGGTCTACGGCGCCAACTCGTCCACCCGGTGCAGCGCGCCGATCCGCGCCGCGGTCCTCTCCGGCACGCCGGCCGCCGCCGCGAACTCCCGCCAGCGCCGGACCGCATGGCGCACCTCGTCGAGGATCGCGGCGGCGCGCCCGCGACTCATCGCCGCCGTCCTGCCGAACTCGTCGAAGTCCTCCCGCGTGAACCCGTCGCGCCGGCCGCAGATGGTCATCTGATGCCGGCTCGTCCAGGCACCACCGGGGTTGTAGGCGAAGATCTCGTCGAACGCGGGCGCGAGCGACCAGACGCCGGCCGGGTCCATCAGGAACGCGATGTTCTTGGTGTGATCGTCCTGATTGCGCGCGAGCACGTGGAACACCATCCGCCGGAACTGCTGCTCCACCGCCCGCATCGGTAGCCCGAGCCGTCGGATGACCAGCACCGCCTGCTCGTAGGAGTGCGCCCCGGCCAGGTTGAAGTCGAGGTGTTGCAGCGCGCACAGCGACTGCATGTGCAGTTTCCTGCCTGCCGCGGTGCGGTCGAAGCGTCGCGTGAGGAAGTGCGCGCGACCACCCTCTTCGAGCAAGCGACACTCGCTCATCTCGATCCCGGCCGCCGTCGCCATGTGATGGTAGGCGAACTCGATGCGCCCGAATCCCGGCGAGTCGTCGAGTTCCTTGTCCCGATTGCCGCTCACGCCGTCGAACTTGAGCAACCAGTCCGAGAACCCACGGCCCGCCGCGACCTGCCCGGATCGCATCTCGCCGGTCTCGGGGTTCCAGGCGACGACGGCCTTGGCCCGCGCGCCGCCCGCCGACGTGCCGACACGCAGGATCGCGTGCATGGCCGCCGTCCGCTCCCCGTCGTCGATGCGCGCCGCGAACGCGTTGCGGTCGGCGAGCACGGCGCTTGCCAACTCCACCAGTGCGTCCACCTCGATGCGTTGCGAGTCCGTCGCGAAGTCGCCGATGGCCGGCGCGAACTCCAGCGCCCCCATTCCCCGCCGCCCCGTGTAGCAGAGCCGCTCGACCGGGTCGAAGCTCTCGGCCGTGCGCCCGCGGCTCGCGAGCCAGGCATCGACGAGCGCGTTGCCGAAGCGGTCCGGGAGTGCGTCGGCGAGCATCCCCGGCAGCCCCTGGAACGTCCCGCGAGCGAGCCGCGGGAAGGAGTGGACGCGCGTGGAGAGCGGCATGACCAGCGGCGCCACCTCGATGCCGCTCGCCGCGAACCTCGGCTCGTACTCGAAGAACCCGAGTTGCCGGGCCGCATCCCACGAGACGGCTCCGATCCGTCGCCCCCACAGCTCGACCGCCGCCGTCGTCACGTCCCCGGCTCCCACGTCCACGGTCCGTCGTCGCCGCCGGGGCGCTGCCCCCCTCGTCTGCGTGGCGACGACGCCCGGCGCCGCAGACGCCTGCCGCGCTCGAGCCGCTGGAGTTCCGCGAGCGGCCGCACGACGGGCTCGGGCACGATCTCGTGCAGCCCCGGCAGGTCGAGCGCCCGCAGCACCCGGACCAGATTGGTCAACTGCGTCGAGTGCCCGGCCTCGAGCCGTTGCACCGTCGCCCGCGACACCCCAGCCTCCTCGGCCAGCGCCGCCTGGGTCTGATTCCGCCCGAGCCGCTCCCGCGCCAAGCGTGCCCCGAGTTCCCGCAGGACCGCCACGTCGGTGAGCGCCGGCCCACCGACGTGGCGACCACGAACGCCATCAGCGCCTTGATCCTGATGCACTGCGTCACCCATCACCATCAATGCATCATAACGGATGCGCTCCTTCGTCACGACAGAAACCGCATCAGAAGAGAGGCGTTGATGGCACGATCCACCATAGCGCATCCATTTTGATGCATAATAGCGGTGGCGTCCATGGCCGTGCGTGCGAGCAGGTGGATGCGAATGGCGGGAGAGAGCGTGCGCCTCTCCGTGCGTGCCCGGTACCCGCCCCGACACGCTCCCATCGCCGGATGGAGAAGCAGCAGCGGAGGATCTCCCGCAACACCTCCGCATCCATCGCCGCCTCGATGTCGGCGGCGGTAGACAGAGGCGCCTGCGCCGTCGCCACCGATTGCGTGAGAGCCGAGACTACCCGACGGCCATCGGTCGCGGTGGATCGCGGAAGACCTCGCGCCGGTGCCAGCTGGCGTTTCGAGTTGCGACCGAGGCTTCGCCGGGCTGCGGGGCGCGCAGGCGGGTGCCGTGATAGCGCACGATCGCCTCCTGCACGCGGGCTCCACCGTGCACGCGCCGCGAGACGATCACGTCGCGTTCGTCGGTCAGACCCCACGCGCCGAGATCCAGGGTTCGGTGGTGGAGCGGGCAGAGCGCGAGGCCGTTCGCGACCTCCGACGGTCCGTCGTGCGTGTGCCACCGGACG
>JAJRVY010000047.1 GCA_024277065.1 Planctomycetota bacterium | reverse complement strand
GCTCTTCGTGCAGTACGTCAACTACGTGGCCGCCGCCGCGAGCGGTGACCTCGGACCGTCCTTCAAGCAGAAGGGCAAGAGCGTCAACGAGATCATCGCCGCGACGATCGGACCGACGGTCGTGATCGGCGTGGGGGCCATCGTGCTGGCGCTCGCCATCGGGCTCATCGCGGGCATCATCGGAGCCGTGCGCCAGAACTCCTGGCTCGACTACGCCAGCATGTCCGTGGCCATGTTCGGCATGAGCGTGCCACGATTCGTGACCGGGCCCGTGCTCGTGCTCTTCCTGGCGCTCATGTGGAACGTGCTCCCGGTGTCGGGCTACGAGGTGACGTGGCAGTGGTGGCCGGCGTGGGCGCTGATCGCGCTCTACGTCCTCTGGCGCGTCGTCGAGTGGTCGCGCAACGGCTTCCCGGGCTCGCCCGACTTCGACGGTGGCCGCGAGGCCGGGGCCTTCTGGCTCGGCGCGCTGACGATCGCCACCTGCCTCGTGATCGTCCTGCTCGCGCGCAACGACACGCTCATCCTGCCGTCGGTCGTGCTGGCGCTGCCGTTCGCCAGCCGCATCGCGCGGCTGATGCGCGCCGGGATGCTCGAGGTCGTGCACCAGGACTACATTCGCACGGCGCGGGCCAAAGGCCTCACCGAGACGACGGTCGTCCTGCGCCACGCGCTGAAGGGCGGCATCCTGCCCGTCGTCTCGTTCCTGGGGCCGGCCATCGCGGCGTTGCTGACGGGCGGACTCGTCGTCGAGAAGATCTTCGCCGTGCCCGGGATCGCGCGCGAGTTCATCGAGTCGGCGCTCAATCGCGACTACACCCTCGCGCTTGGGACCGTGCTGCTCTACGGCGCGATCCTGGTCGTCTTCAACCTCTTCGTGGACATCGCCTACGGGTTCCTGGACCCGCGTATCCGGTACTACTGATGCCGGACACCGATTCCGCGATCGATGCCGTCGCCGGGCCGTCGCCCGTCGATCGTGCGCCCGTGCAGGGCGAGAGCCTGTGGCAGGACGCGTGGCGCCGCCTCGAGAAGAACAGGATGGCCATGGTCGGGCTCGTCGTGACGATCGTGATGAGTCTGTCGGCCGTGCTCGCCGAGGTGATCAGCCCGTTCGACCCGGCCGTCCAGCAGCGTTGGATCGGCGCTCTGCCGCCGTGGTCGCGCACGCTCAGCCTGCGCAACGAGATCCGCGTCACGAAGGGCGAGCGTCCCCTCGAGCTCGAGGTGCCCCAGGCGTGCGCGGACGTGCTGGGCGACGGCCGTGAGCACGAGCTCGCGTTCGAGGTCCAGGAGGAGACCGTCTCGCGTGTGCGCGTCGTCGCCGCGGGCGCCGCCATCGAGGCCCTGCACCTGGCCGTGCCCGGCTCGATCCCGACGCGGCCGGACGAGATTGTCGTCCGCGAAGGCGAGTTCTTTCGCGACGCCGCCACGGGCGCCCGCTTCGCCTTCACGGAGCTCGCGAAGGGCGGGTCGCTGCCCGCCGCCCTCGGCGTGCGCGAGGGCCGCTACGTCGTGCCGCTCGAGCGCGTCGGCCGCGACGCGGGCGGGGCCTACCGCGTGGGAATCACCTTCGCGGGCGACGGCGCCGTGGCCCGCATCGTGCGTGGGAGCGGCGGCGCGCCGCCGGACAGCATCTCGCTCATGCCCGCGGAGATCGCCGATGTCACGCTCGACGGCGAGCGGCTGACGCACCTGCACATCCTCGGCACGGACCAGGAAGGCCGCGACTCCCTCAGCCGACTCATCTTCGGCGGCCGCATCAGCCTCCTCGTGGGCGTCACGGCGACGCTCGTGAGTCTCGTGATCGGCGTACTCTACGGCGCGATCGCGGGCTACGTCGGGGGCCGCGCGGACAACGTGATGATGCGCATCGTGGACATCCTGTACGGGATGCCGTACCTGTTCGTCGTCATCCTGATGATGGTCGCCTTCGGGCGCAGCATCTGGATACTGTTCATCGCCCTCGGGGCCTTGCAGTGGCTGACCATGGCGCGCATCGTCCGCGGCCAGGTGCTCTCCCTGCGCGAGAAGGAGTTCGTGGACGCGGCCATCACCTGCGGCACGCGCGGGGCGCAGATCCTGACCCGGCACCTGATCCCGAACGTGCTCGGCGTGGTCGTCGTCTACATGACGCTCACCGTGCCGGCGGTGATCCTGCAGGAGTCGTTCCTGGCCTTCCTGGGACTCACGGTGGAGTGGGACGGGCGGCCGCTCGAGAGCTGGGGCGCGCTCGTCAACTACGGCCGCGAGGCGCTCGGCGGCGGCGGTGAGTTCTGGTGGCTGCTGCTCTGGCCGTCCATCGCCATGAGCATCACGCTGTTCAGCCTGAACTTCCTCGGGGACGGCCTGCGCGATGCGTTCGACCCGCAGCAGAGAGGGCGGATGTGATGGCGACGCGAGAGGGCGGCCGGCCACTGCTGGAGGTGCGCGACCTGTGTACCCACTTCCGCACCGACAAGGGGCTCGTCAAGGCCGTGGACGGCGTCACGTTCGAACTGCACCCGGGCGAGAGTGTCGGTATCGTCGGCGAGTCCGGCTCCGGCAAGAGCGTCACCAGCCTGTCGGTCATGCGCCTGGTCCCGACGCCGCCCGGCGTGCACTCCGGGCAGGTGCTGTGGAATGGCGAGGACGTCTTCGGCTGGGGCTCCGGGCGCGTGCGGCGCTTCCGCGGCGGCGAGTGCGCCATGATCTTCCAGGACCCCATGACCAGCCTGAACCCGTTCCTCAAGATCGGGCTGCAGCTCACCGAGGCGATCGCGTTGCACCTTCGCCTCGACCGGAGAGCGGCGCGGGAGCGCGCGGCAGAGATGCTCGATCGCGTAGGCATTCCGTCGGCGCGCGCGCGCCTCGACGACTACCCGCACCAGTTCTCGGGCGGCATGCGGCAGCGCGTGATGGTCGCAATGGCGCTGTCCTGCGATCCCGCGCTGCTCATCGCCGACGAGCCGACGACCGCTCTCGACGTCACGATCCAGGCGCAGATCCTGGAGCTCATCGACGAGCAGCGCCGCCGCGACGGCACGGCGCTGATGCTGATTACCCACGATCTCGGCGTCGTGGCGGGGATGTGTGACCGCACCGTCGTGATGTACGCCGGTCGCGTCGTCGAGGAGGGGCCCACCGAGCACGTGTTCGGCGATCCGCGGATGCCCTACACCATCGGTCTCCTGCGCTGCATCCCGCGCCTGGACGAGGGGGCGGGCGAGCGGCTCGAGCCCATCCCCGGCGCGCCGCCCAATCCGGCGGACCTTCCGGCGGGATGCCCGTTCCGCGTGCGGTGTCCGTACTCCGTGCCGCGCTGCGCCGCTGAGCGCCCCGAGCTGCGGCTGCTCACCGGAGACGGCGAGGCGCCGCGGCGCATCGCGTGCCACGTGGACGTGCGCGACGCAGCGCGGCACGCGGTTCTGGACGACTCATGAGCGACGCATCTCCCACGTCCACCTCCCCGCCCGGCGCCGCGCCGCTGCTGCGCGCGCGCGACCTGAAGGTGCACTTCCCGATCGAACGGGGCGTGCTGTTCAAGCGGCGCATCGGCTCCGTGCGCGCCGTGGACGGCATCTCGTTCGACGTGGCGCCTGGCGAGACGCTCGGGCTCGTCGGCGAGTCGGGCTGCGGCAAGAGTACGACGGCCCGGGCGATCATCCGTCTCGTGCAACCCACTGCGGGCAGCGTCGAGTTCCAGGGCGTGGACCTCGCAACGCTCTCGAGCGACGACATGCGCGAGGCCCGCCAGGATCTGCAGATGATCTTCCAGGATCCGTACGCGAGCCTGAACCCGCGCATGACGGTCCTGAACATCGTGGCCGAGCCGCTGCGCAACTTCGGCCTCGCCAGGGGCGGCGCACTCCTCGAGCGCGTGTGCGAGCTGCTGGAGCTCGTGGGACTCTCGGCCACCTGGCGCAACCGCTACCCGCACGAGTTCTCCGGTGGGCAGCGGCAGCGCATCGGCGTTGCGCGGGCGCTCGCGCTCGACCCGAGCATGATCCTCTGCGACGAGCCGGTCTCCGCGCTCGACGTCTCGGTGCAGGCGCAGGTGGTGAACCTCCTGCAGGACCTTCAGGCACGCCTGTGCCTGACGTATCTCTTCATCGCCCACGATTTGGCCGTGGTGCGCCACATCTCGGACCGCGTGGCCGTGATGTACCTCGGCCGCATCGTGGAGATCGCGCCGTCCGCGGAGATCTACGCCGCCCCGCGGCATCCCTACACCGTGGCGCTGCTGTCGGCGATCCCCATCCCGGACCCGGCGCTCCAGCGCGCGCGGCGGCGCATTGCGCTGCATGGCGAGATCCCGTCGCCGACCAAGGAGTACGCCGGGTGCCGCTTCGCCGACCGCTGCCCGGCGCGCATCGCGCGCTGCGCCGTCGAGGATCCGCCGTTCGTCGAGTACACGCCGGGGCACTTCGCCGCGTGCTGGGTGACCGGCCCCGACGGCCTGCCCGAGGGGGCCATGGACGCGCGGTAGAGCGGCGCCCGGTGTCGGGGCCGAGGCCGTGGGCGTTCCCGGGTCGGCGCCGCATCTCCTGCGTCCGCGCCTGCGGGCCCTATGCGACGCGAGCGACGCAGTCGATCTCGACGAGCACGTCCTTGGGGAGCCGCGCGACCTCGACCGTGGCACGCGCCGGGGGGGCGTCGGTACCGAAGAACGCGGCGTACTCCTCGTTGATCGCGCCGAAGTGGTCCATGTTCGCGACGAAGACGCCGCACTTGACCACGTCGAGGCGCGTGCATCCGCCCGCGCGCAGAACCGCCGAGAGGTTGGTGAGGACCTGACGCGTCTGCACGCGGGCGGCGTTCTCGTCGCTGCCGGCGCCGAGCAACTCGCCGCTCTCGGGATCGAGCGGGATCTGGCCCGAGCACCACAGCCAGCCGTCCGTGAGCACGGCCTGGGAGTACGGTCCGATGGCGGCGGGGGCCTCGGGGGTGGCGATGGTCTTGCGCATGCCCCCGAGGCTACGAGCACCGCGACGCCGCGTCCAAGGGCGCGCGGCCGCCGCCCGCATCGACGGCCGCGACCTGTGACTCACGTCGGCGCGGGCGGGGCGCGGGCCGCGTCGGAGCGTCAGAGGGCGGAGAAGGCGAAGTCGTCGCGCAGGATCGCGAGGAGCTCGCGGAACGACGCGATCTCGTAGTCCGGCGTCACGGCGCTCTCGCGGTCGGCGTGCTTGCAGCCCGCGGCGCGATGGCGCACGGTGATCATGCCGATGGCGTTCGCGGGCGGCACGTCGTGCTCGGGGTGGTCGCCCACGTACATGCATTCGGTGGGAGTCACCCCGACGACGTCGCAGGCGCGCTGGTAGAGCTTCTGGTTGGGCTTCGAGATCCCGATCTGGTCCGAGATGAAGACCGCGCCCGTGTCCAGCCAGCGCACGACGCCGAGCCGCACGAGCTTCTCGGCCTGCTTGTGCGTGAGGCCGTCGGTGATGATCCCGACGATCAGATCGGTGTGCTCGTGGATGCGCTCCAGCACGCCGTGGACGCCCTCGAACGGTGAGAGCCGGCGGTACTTCGTGTCGTGGTACGCGCTCACCGCGGCGGCGACGACGAGCGCGTGGTTGCCCGTGGGCAGGACGTTGGGCGGCAGCCGCTTGAGCAGCCGGTCGTAGTGGAACGAGTAGTTCGATCCGAACTCGTTGATGACCTCGCGCAACTCGGCCATCGCGGCCTCGGGGGTCAGCCTCAGGCCGTTGCGGATCATGGCCTCCATGGCGTTGCGCCGCGCTCTCTCGGCGAACGCGCTCGTGCTGTAGAGCGTGTCGTCGATGTCGAGGAAGAGGGCCCGTAACGTGCGCATGCGGGGACAGGATCACCGCGAACGCCGCGCAGCGCAATCGTCAGTTCCCGCGTCCGGCGCGTTGTCGGGCGTCGCGGACGCGGCGGTACCCGTCGCGGAACGGCGTGCCGTCGCGCTGGATGCACGGTGCAAGCACAGCGCCCCGGCCTCTCGCGGGACCGGGGCGCCGGGTCTTTCTGGTCGGGCTGACGTCTCTGCCGGTCAGCGGCGGAGCTGTGCTTCCTGCTCCTGCAGGTCGCTGATCGTCGCGCGGACGATGACCATCAGGTTGTCCATCTCCTCGGACGTGCCCTTGCGGCCGAAGAAGAAGGCGGCGAACGGGATGCTGGAGATCCAGGGCGTCTCCGCCTTGAGATCCTGCTGGCTGATGTTCTTGAGGCCGCCCAGGAGCAGCGTGCCACCGTCCGGGACGCGAACGGTGGTCGAGGCGCGTTGGACGTTGAGCTCCGGGATCTGGATCGTGACGGGCGTCGTGAAGGCGCCGAGCGACGTCGTGAACGTCGGGATCGGGCGCTTCAGGTTGGCGATCGTCGGCTTGAGCTGGAGCGTGATGTACTTGCGGTCGTGGCTGACCGTCGGCTGGACGTCGAGGACGACGCCGTCCTGGATGATGCCGACGATCGGGTCGGCGATGAACGCCGTCTGTGCGACCTCGACGTCGAAGTCCTGGATGAACGTGAGCTGGTTGATCAGCGTGATGTTCGCGCGCTGGGTGTTGAACACCGTGACGCTCGGGGCCTGCAGGATGCGGCCCTCCTGGCTCTTCTCGACGGCGCGCATGATCAGCGACAGGTTCGTGTCATCGACGAGCGTGTACTGGATGACGGCGCCACCGATGTTGGTCAGGTTGTTGCCGAGCGCCTGGTCGAAGATGTTCTCCGTGCGGGCGCGGAAGTCGCCGTTGGAGTTGTTGTTGTAGAACGCGCCGGACGACGGCGAGCCGCTGGCGTTCGCCGGCAGGCCGACGCCGCCGTTGTCGAAGCCGCCCGACGCGTTGTCGGACAGGCCGTTCGTGACGTCGTCGAGCAGCGCGATCGGGCCGGGCGTGCCGTTGCCGAGGCCGCGGATGTCCACGCCGACGTCGCGCAGGAAGTTGTCGGTGACGGTCAGGAACCGCGTCTCGATCGTGACGACGAGGCCTGAGAAGGCGCGCAGGTCGTCGAGGAACGCTCGGACCTCACGCTGGACGCCCGGTTCGGCGACCACGACGAGCTTGTCGTCGCCGGAGGCCGCGATGCTGACGCCTTCCTCCGTCCAGTAGTCCGGATCGGAGACGTTGTTCTGGATCAGTCCGATGAGCTCATCGGGGCCGCCGAAGGGGGTGATGCCCTCGGTGGCCGAACCAAAGCGCGGCTGCTCCTCGTCCTCTTCCGCGCCGGCCGGCAGGAGCTGCAGGTTCGGGGCGATGAAGTTCGTGAGCGCGACGGTCAGGTCGCCGACGGTGTGCACCTGCACGATGGGTGCCTCGCGGGCGAACTCGGGCTTGGTGATCAGCACCACGCCGCCGCGCACGACGTACGTGAGGCCGCCCGCGATGCGGTTCAGCGTCTTGAGCGCGTCCTCGACGGTGGTCTCGGTGAGCGTCAGCGTGATGGGCACGGCCTCGAGCTCCGGGGCCACCTGCGGATCGACGACGAGGTTGATCTGCCGCGTGTCCGCGATGTAACGCACGACGTCGTTGAACTCGGCGCCCTGGAACGAGAACGTGACGCGCTCGCCGCGGAGCTTGTTCTTCGTTGCCGCCGTCTCCGGGGAGTCGGGCTCCGGCGCGCCGATGATCCCGGCGTCCTTGCGCAACTCGGTGATGCGATCCCACTGCTCCTGCGAGGGCCAGCTCAGGATCTTGTGGTAGGGGATCGTCGTCTCCTTCATGTCGAGACGCCATTCCCGGAAGCGGTCGCGCTGCAGACGCAGCGACTCGTCGGAGGCGCGCTCGTGCTTGGCACGGTTGGCCGTCGCGAGGAGCTGCTGTGCGTTGGTGTCGCCGGGCACCAGCTCGAGGTAATCCTCGAGGAGCGTCTCGGCGCGCGCGTACTGCTCGGCCTCGAAGGCGTCCATGGCCGCCTCGAACACGGCGTTGCGCTTCTCGACCTCGGACAGCCGGCGGCGGGCCTCCTCTTCCTTGACGGAACGGTAGGCTTCGCGCGCGGCGCCGGCGCGTGCCGACTTGTCGGCCGCGGCCTTGAGTTTGCGGACCTCGGCGAGGTCGCCGGACACGCTGTCCGGCATGGAGCCCCAGTTGATGCCGGACGGGTCGTTCTGGATGACCGTCAGCGCCAACTCGAGGTTCTGCTCGGCGGAGGCGTAGTCGCCGGCCTTCTTGGCGTCCTGGGCCGCGGCCCAGTAGCGCTGCGCCTGATACTGCGCCTGCTCGCGCTTCACCGACTTGGTCCGGGACATCAGGTCGCTGAGACTTGCGATGTCGGCGTCGCGGTCGCCCATGGCGGCGCGGGCCGTGCGCAGGAGACCGGTGGCCTCCTCGTTGTCGTGGTCGAGGTCGAGAGCCTTGCCGGCCCACTCGGCGGTGGCCTCGTGGTCGAACTTCTTGGCAGCGGTGCGGGCCTGGCCGACGAAGTCCTCGACGAGGATCGCATTCTTCTGACGCTCAAGTTCGAGCTCTTGGAGACGGGCGGCCAGGAGGTCATCGGCCTCGCTCTGGGCGGAGGCGGCCGGTGCGACGGGCTCGACCGGCTTCACGGGCTTGACCGGCTTCACGGGCTTCTTGCCACCGTCCGCCACGACCGGCTTGACGGGCACGGCCGGCTTGACGGGCTTCTTGCCGCCATCCGCCACCGCGGGCTTGACCGGCTTGACCGGCTGCGTGTCGCGGAGACCGCGCGGCTTGACCGGTGGCGGCAGGGGGGCGCCCGGCTTGGGAGGAGCCACGGCCCCACCGTCTGCCTTGGGCGCGTCTGCCTTGGCCGCGATGCGCTTCGGCTTCGTCGGGACGGCGGGAGCCGGCGGCGTGTCGGCCTTCGCTACGGTCCCGGATGGCTTGCCCGGCACCGATGGCTTGTCAGGCGTCGCCGGCGTGTCGGCCTTCGCGACCGCCTCGCCGGCTGCGGCCTTCGGCGCGCCCTTGGCCGCCGTCGCACCACCCGCCGCGGTCGGCATCGCGGTCGTCTTGTCGCCCTTGGCGATCGCCGCGCCGCTCGTCTTGTCGGGGCTCTCTGCCTTCTTGTCGGCGGGACCCGTGCACGACGCGGCCGAGACCACGATGCCCACGGTCGCCAGCGCCGCTGCGAGAGAGAGGTTCCGAGTCCGGGAGTCCTTCATAGGTGCTTGCCCTTCCCGTCGAAGTTGTCCGTGCGTGGGGAGCGTCGTCGCCCCTCGCGTCCGGAGTACGCGGCCCATGCCCTGGTCCGCAGATCCCAGCTTCCTGTCGCCTTCATCGCCCCGGACCGACGGTCCGGGAGCCCATGCCCATGCCGAGTCCTCACGAACCCGGTCGTGCCCAGAGCGCGGATGCTAGCCAGCGCGCGGACACGAGGTCAACCATTCAATCCAACGTGTGTTACGCCCGCGAAGTCACGCCATCGTCATGCCCGCGCGGGGCGTCGAGATCGTTGCCCGCCGAGGCGTTGCGGCGCGTCACCGCAGGCGCTCCTCGACGCGCGCGACGGCTCGCGTCAGCCACGGCGTTGCAGGCTCCCTGCGGGCGCTCTCGAGGGCGCTGCGCGCTGCGTCGCGATCGCCTCTCGCGAGGTGCAGGAGCGCAGCGAAGACGTAGACCGCGCCGTTCGGGCGCACGCCGCGTCCGCGGGCGAGGGTCAGGAACTGCAGTCCGCGCTCGGCCTCGCCGCGATCACCCGCATCGGCGGCGAGGGCCGACGCCTGGAGCGACTTGGCGAGGCAATCGACGTGTTGCCAGCCTCGTTCGAAGGCCGCGCGGAATGCTGCCGCCGCCTCGGCCGCGTCCCCGTCGGCGAGGAGTGCCCGTCCCAGCCAGCGCCGGGCCTGCGGGTTGTCCGGATCGCGCTCGACGGCCTGTCGGAACACTCCGGTGGCATTCCCGGCGGCGTTCCCGGCGGCGAGCAGGGATCGTCCGCGGTCCAGGAGCGCCAGGACGTCCATCTGGGCGTAGGGACTGGGGAGCGCGGCGTTCTCGCTTCGCGCGAGGATGCCGTCGGGCGCCGCCGAGGCGCTCCAGTACGAGCCGCCGGCGAGCTCGTCCGCTCGCGCGGCCGGCGCGGCGAGCGCGGCCAGGCCGGCCACGCGCCGCAGATCGCCGGTGACGCGGGCGCGCACGGCGGCGTCGGTGTCTGCGGCGTCCGGCCCCGGGAGCGCGGGGAGCACGGTCGGCGCGGTCTCGCCAGGATCGCGCGCGAGATCGAAGACGAGCGTCTGCGGGCCTGCGTCCACGATCTTGCGGTCCCCGTCGCGCAGGGCGAACACCTGCGACCACCGTGAGGACTCCCACCCGTAGAGGGACTCGGCGTACGGCGCGCGGGGGCGGGCCTCGCGGCCGCCCGCGAACAGGGCGCGTCCGCCCATCGCCCGGGGCACGCTCAGACCGGCCAGCGTGACCAGTGTCGGGGCGACGTCGATCACCGACACGTCGTCGTCGCGCCGGCCTCCCGCGGCGACCAGACCCGGCGCGCTGACGATCAGCGGCACGTGGAGCGTCTCCTCGTGCAGGAGGTAGCCGTGCGTCGGCTCGCCGTGCGCGCCGAGGGCCTCGCCGTGGTCGCCGACGATCACGATGACGGGGTGCTCGAAGCCGGCTGCGGCGAGACCGCGCCGCAGCCGGCCGACCGCCTGATCGACGTAGCGCACCTCGCCGTCGTAACCCTCGGCGTCGGCGACGTGCGCGGCGCCGGCGCCCCATGGGGGCGGCGCATCGTAGGGGGCGTGGGCGTCGAAGAGGTGCACCCACAGGAAGGCGCGCCCGGGTTCCCCGCGCAGCCATGCGAGCGCCGCATCGACGGTGTCGTCCGCCCGTCGCTCGACGTCGTGGAGCGCGCCCGTGGGGGCCGGCGGAACGTCGTCGAAGACGTCGAAGCCCGCGTCGAGCCCCGTGCGGTCGGCGCGCAGTACCGACGCCGAGACGAAGGCGCCCGTGCGAAACCCGTCCGCGCGCAGCACCTCGGCCACCGTCGAGTAGGGGCGTGTCGCAGCGTCCGGCAGGCGCCGGCCGGCGGCGTTCGTGCGCAGACCGTGGAGCGGGGGCAGGAGGCCGGTGAGCATGCTGGCGTGCGCCGGCACGGTCAGGGGCGCGGTGGTCCAGGCGCGCCCGAACGTGACGCCGGCTGCCGCGACGCGGTCGATCTCGGGCGTCAGGCCGGAGCCGACGCGGTCGGCGCGCAGCGTGTCGAGCGTGACGAGGACCACCGCCCGAGGCGCACGATCGCGGCGGATCGCGAGACCGAGCGCCGCCGCGACGGCGCCGAGGGCGATGATGCCGGTGACGATCAGAGTGCCTGCGCGCACCTTCATCGCCGGAAGGTAGCACGGGCCGCGTCGTGGACGCGTCACGACCCGTGCGTGCGGGGCGTCAGCGGACGCCGAGGGGCGTACCCGTGAAGCGCACGTGCTCGAAGTCGGCGGCCACGAAGGCGTCCACGAGCTCGATCACCACGCCGGTCGGTACCGCAGGGGCGGCGTCCACCTCGGCCTCGATCACGGCCGGATCGCCGCCGCGGGCCACGTGCCGCGCGCGCACGGTGCGCACGATCTCGTGCAGCCTCGCCCACGACGCGGCGTCGCGCGTGTTGCCGAGAATACGGCCGTCGAGCTTCAGACGCGCTGCGCCATTCGCGGGCCGGTCCAGGCGCGCCGTCAGCTTCAGGCGGTCGTCCGGCCGGGTGATGTCGATGGCGATGCCGGCGTGCTTGGGGAGCCGCGTCTCGATCTTAATGTCCAGCGTCTTGAACTTCATCGAGACGAGGAAGAAGACCAGCAGTTGGAACACGACGTCGATCATCGGGGTCATGTTCGGGCGGGGGAGTTGGTCGTCCGTCATCGGAGAACCTCCCCGGACGGATCACACGTGCATTTCACGACGAGCCTCCTGCGCGCATATTGCGCGGTGACAGGGCTCGGGGACAGGCAGGCGGCCCGTGACGTCGTGTCCGTGACGTCGTGTCCGTGACGTGGTGGCGCGTGGGGGATCCCGGTGGGATCGTCCCGGCGCCACCCCGGCCGGGGCCGGGGTGGCGCGGATTGCGCAAGTTGGTCAGGTGCTCGTCAGATCAACGAACGCCCGCATCGGTGCGGACCTTGTCCAGTGACGAACCCGGAGGGGGCGTGCCCACGAAGGTCACGTCCTGGAGCTTGGCGGCGATGAACGCGTCCACCGCACGAACGACGTCGCCGGTGGGCACGAGAGCGGAGGCGTCAACCTCGCCCTTGACGTCGGCGGGGTCGCCACCGTTGGCGATGTGGCGCGAGAGGATCTCGCTCGCCTTCTGCGTCAGGAGCTCCCACGTGGCGTCGTTGTCGCTGGTGCCGATCGACTGGTTCTGCACCTTGACGCGCGTGCTCCTCTCGAGCACGCCGCCCTGCACGCGACGCTTCAGGATCGCGGTGATCTTGGGCGTCTCCTCGAGCTTCGTGATCGTTGCGGCGAGGCCGCGATCCTTCGGAAGGAAGGCCTCGATCTTCATGTCCAGCGTCTTGAACTTCATCGAGACGAGGAAGAAGATGAGGAGTTGGAACACGACATCGATCATCGGCGTCATGTCGGGCTTCGGGATTTGTTCGTCGTCCATGACGTTCTCCTGCTACCGGCCCGCGACGGCGGCCTTGCCGTCGTCGCTCGTCGTCGTGGCGAACTGCATCTTGTAGATGCGCACGGTCGGATCGGCGCACACCTGCATCACGTACTGGACGTGCTGCCATGGCGTGTTGCGGTCCGCGCGGATGAGCACGTAGATCGCGCTCGGCGCGCCCTGGCCCTCGCCCTCGCGCTCCATGTCAGCCCTGGAACGCATGTAGCGGATGAGGGTCTTGAGGTCATACGACTTGCCCTTGACCTTGACATCCGGGATCTTCGGTGGGTTGGCAGCGTCCTCGGGCTTGAGGATGTTGATGATGATGCGCGGATCCTTCTCCGTCGCCTTGTCCTCTTCGCCGTAGACCGCCTTGGGAAGTTCGAGCTCCTCCGTCTCCTTGCGCGTCAGGTCGTTCGCAACGAGGAAGAAGATGATCAACTGGAAGGTGATGTCGATCATGGGCGTCATGTCCATCTCGGCGCCGCCCTCGACAGCCTTTCCGGCGTCGGCAGTCTTGACCTTGGTTCTGGCCACGGAGAGCTACCTCGCCTGCGGCCGGAACCGCTCGATGAGGTCCTCGCCGATCGCCTTGAACTCGTAGGTGATCCGCACGACCTTGTTGCGGAAGTAGAAGTAGAAGGCGATGGCCGGGATCGCGACCACGAGGCCGAACAGGGTCGTGATCAGCGCCTGCTGGACGCCCGCGGCCAGGTCCTTCGGCGTGACAGCCGGGCCCAGCTTGACGATCGAGTTGAAGGCGCCGACCATCCCGAGCACCGTGCCGAACAGGCCGAGCATGGGCGCGAGGTTGGCGATCAGCGACAGGTAGCTGATCTTGGTGTGCAGCTTCACGGCCTCCATGGCGTGCGCCTCCTCGAGGTGCTCCTCCATGGTGTCGAAGCCGGCGTTCAGCTTGGGCAGCGCCGAGGCGAGCATGTTGGTCAGGTAGTTGGGCTCGGACTCACAGAGCTCGAGAGCTTCCTGGTACTCCTCTTCCTCGAACAGCGCCTCGATCTCGTCGATGATTTCGGGGGGCACGAGCTTGTCGCGCTTGATCGAGACGAAGTGCTCGATGATGAGCGCGACCATCGCGACGGAGATGATGATGATGACGCCGCCGACGATACCGCCCCAGACGATCACCTTCATGATCGTCACGTCGCCGGCGTCGTCGGCGGCGACACCATCCTGAGCAAACGCCTGGACCGCGGGCAGCGCGGCCATGAATCCCGCCGCCAGTGTGGCGGTCACCGTGTTCTTCCACTTGCGCATCGAAAAGCACTCCTTGCTCGAAAATACTCGGTCCGAAGCTCGTCGCATCGCGTGCCGTCGCCTGACCCCTCGGGCGACGGACCGCGATCCTAGCGACATCAGAGCTTGCGGGCCCACTCGGACTTGGGATACAGCTCCTTGAGGTCACGCGCACGGGCGGCGCGCATCTCCGCGTCGCCGATCTTCTCCCAGCACTGTGCCTGGTAGTAGAGCGACCTCGCCACTTCGGACGGCGCGCTGAAGTACTTGACCTCGGTCGCCTGGAAGTGGCGCAGGGCGCCGTATGCGTCGTCGTTGGTCAACGCGATCACGCCCATGGCGTTCTCCGTGGCAGCGAGCACGTCCGGCTCGTTGCCGAGCTTCTGCGGCAACTGCTGGAAGTAGGAGCGCGCGGCATCGAAGTCGCCGGAAGAGCGCGTCTTGACCGCCTTGTCGAGGAGCAGCCAGCCGGCGGCGGCCGCCGCCTCGTGCTCGAGGCGGCCGTAGCGCGCCTTCGCCGCGTCGGACTTGGTGGACGCGGCCTGCTGCGCGGCGATGCGCGCGGCGCTCTGATAGGCCTGGCCTGCGCCGCTGTCGTTGCCGGTGGCACGTGCCGCGTCGGCGCGCAGGAACAGGCCCTTGATCTCCCACAGGGGGCGTCGCGCGGTGCGCCCGGCGGAGACCAGTGCGTCCGCGTGCCTGGTCGCGTCGGCGGGCTTGTCCGAGCAGAGCGCCGCCTGCGCGAGCCCGCCGAAGATGCGGTCCGCCATCAGGCTCTTGGCATTCGCCGCAAGGGCGCTCTCGAACGCCGTCGTGGCCTTGGCGTAGGCGGCGTCGTCGTTCAGTGCGAGCAGGAGATAGGCCTCGCCGAGACCCACCTGCACACCCGCGTCGATCCACTTGCGCTCGATGACCCCCGCAGCCTGCGCGTCGAGACAGGCGCTGAAGGCGTCTTTGGCGGCCTTGCCGTTGCGTGCGGCGATCGCGCGCCAGCCCTGGTCGTACTCGCGCGGCGCGTCACCGTAGCGCAGCTCGATCACGGATGCGCCGGGGATGCTGGCCGTGCGTCCGCCGCCGTTCTTGTAGGAGACGCTGTCCCAGTCGGCGGACTGGATCTCGACGCCGCTGCGCGTCTTCTCCGCCCCGCCTTCGAGGTACCGGATCGTGTCGCTCTTGGCGTCGGCGTCCTGCGGCGCCGCGACGGCGGGCGTCGTGGCTGCGCCCGCAGTGGCCAGCGCGGCCAGTGCGGCGGCGCCGAGGAGCGCGGGGACGAGGGGTGCGTGTGTTCGCATGGTTGTCGTTCCTTCGGCTCTACAGCTTCGACTCTGCCTCGGACTGCAACTTCTCGAACTCGCGTTTCGAGCCCGGCAGGACCTCGTCATAGGGATCGAGCAGGCCGAGCACGGCGAGGTTCTTGACCACGTTCACGACCTTGCGGAAGCCCTCGGGCTTGCCCGAGAGCGCGGCGTGCTGGAAATAGGCATTGGTCTGGCGCAGCAGGTTCTCGACCCACACCGCGTCGTGCTTGTCGTCCTTGGGGTGCGCGAAGAGCAGGATCGCGCTCAGGTTGAGGCTGCGCATGCAGTCGTCGAGGCTGCGACCAGCCTCGAGGTACGCGCGGGCGAGCGTGCTGAGGACGCGCTTGTTGCGTGACATGACGCCCAGCATGTTGGTCAGCTCGTCCGTGTTGATGCGGTCGTCCTTGGCGAGCCGCGCGAGGATCGCCTGGCGCTGCTCGGCGTCGGCCACCAGTTCGACCTCGAGCTGCGGGATGGCCTCTCCGTACTTGCCCTGGTCGATGAGCAGGCCGATCAACTCGATGCGCACGGCGCGCGCCTTCTCGTCGTTGCCGGCGGCCTTGTAGGCATCCATCGCCTGCCGCAGGAAGTTCTCACCCTTCACGAAGTCGCCGGCCTTGCGGTAGCGATTGCCGAGGGCGAGCAGCGCGTCGGGGTTCTCGTTGCCCGACTTCTGGATCGCGTACTCGCTGAGCCGCGCAGCGCGGGTCATGAGCGACTCGTATTTCCCCTTGTCGCCCTTGCCGAGCGCGATGTCGGCTTCCTTCTCGCGCGCCGCCGCGACCAGCGCCGCGAGGTACGGACCGTTCGGGAGGTCGGGGTCCTCGGCGACCAGCTTCGACACGAGCTCGTCGGCCTTGTCGATGCTGCCGGTGCCGATGAGCGCCTCGATGCGCCACTGATCGACGGTCACCTGGCCGCGGCTGGCGACCTTGATGAACTCGGTCTCGTACTGGTCGAGGGCGGCGAGGAGCGCCTCGAACGTCGCCTTCTTGGCATCGTCGGGCACCACGTCGGCCTTCTGGGAGAGCGCGGTCAGGATGTTCGTCAGGCAGATCGCCCGGCCGTTGAGCCGCGCGCGGCGCACGGCGCTGTCCACGACGTCCGGGCGCTTCTCGGCGAGCCACGCCTTGGACTGCGCGACGCACGCGTCGTAGGCCGCGATGGCGGCGGCGATGTCGCCGGCGCCCTTGTGGCAGAGAGCCACCTTGCGCTCGATCTCGGCCAGCGTCGCCGTGACGCGGTCGATGGACTTGCTGTTCTCGTCGATGCCGCGGAACGCGTCGCGGGCGGCCTTGAACTTGGCCGTCGCGGCGGCGAAGTCGCCGGCGCGGCGCAGGTCGTCGGCCTCGCGCTTCAGCGTCTCGGCGGCGCGCAGATCGGCGCTCGCGTTGCGCGGGCTGTCCGGGTGGTTCTCGGCGAACTCCGTGACGAGGGCGTCGCGCCGGGAGTTGAGGCGCGCCTTCTCGGCGGGGTCCTTGGTGCTCTTGGCGAGTTGGTCGATCATCGCGGCGCGGGACCACCCGGTCTCGTTCGTGATCTCGACGAGCGTCGCGTTGCGCTTGTCGGCGGCCCACGCCTGCTCGATCGTGTCGAACGCGAGAAACGCCTCGTACCACCGCGACTGGAGACCGTAGCAGCGTCCGATGAAGTCCCATGCGCGCCAGGCGTACTCGTCCTTCTGCTCGGACGTCTTGACGGCGCGGATCACGGACTGGAAGGCGCTGATCGCACCTCGGTAGTCCTCGTCCTTCCACTTCGACATGGCGATCGTGTTCAGGAGCGCGGGATCGAGTGCCGTGGTGCCGCCGCCACTCCCGGTGAGCAGGTCGCCGAGCACGTTGCCGGCGTCGCGATCGACGCCCGTGCCGCGCTCCTTGGCCTTGCGCAGCACCTCCTGGACCATCTCGAGGGCCTCGTCGCCGCGGCCGAGGTCGGCGAGCACCCGGGCGTACGACAGCGCTGCGCGCTGACCGTAGGCGTCCTCGAGGTATGTTGGCCAGTGCTCGGGCATCGATTCCATCGCGGTGAGCGCGGCGCTCAGGTGCTCTTCGCCGTGGCGCGTCGCGACGTCGCGGGCGATCTCGCCGAGCTTCTCGTAGGAGCTGAGCGCGATAGCCCGCGCGGCGGGGACGCCGTCGGACTCCTGCACGTAGGACGCTGCGTCGCGCATGTCGCGGATGGCGTCGCCGGCGTTGTCGAGGCGCCAGTTGCACAGTGCGCTGTAGTGGAACGCCCAGAGGCCGCGGACGGTGCCGTCGAACAGCCACATGAACTCGCCGATCTCCTTGAGCGCCTGGTTGAGGGCCGCGACGCCGGCGGAGTCGCCTTCCGGCAGGGCGGCGCCCTTGCCGTAGAGCGCCGCGATGCGGTAGAGCCAGACGATCCCGAGCTTGTCCTCGGCGGCCGAGTACTCCTCGGTGTTGGGCTGCTTGGTGCCGAGTTCCTCGCGCGCCTTGTCCTCGACGGTCTTGAGGAGACCGATGGCGGTGTCGTAGCCCTCGGCGACCTGTGTCTTCAGCGAGGCCTCGGTGACCTCGGAGGGCACCCACCCGTTGTCGATCGCACGCTGGATGTAGTCGGCGCGGTCCGTGATCAGCTTGGAGCGGTCGAGCTTGGCCTCGAGTACGCGCGGGTGCGCCGCGTTGCGCTCGATGAAGGACGCGAGCGAGGCGTCGGCCTCGTCGAACAGCTTCAGGACGTCGGCCATCGGCTTGCGGCGCCGCGTGCTCGTCTCGAGGGCGGCGACGGCGGCGTTGAAGCGCTTGATCAGCGCGAGGCCGTACTGCCCTTCGGCCTTCTCCTTGGCGCTCTTCTTCGGGTTGTCGATGAGCGCCCGGTACTGCTCCTCGGCGAGGTCCTGGTAGCCGCGGTTCGAGAGCCCCTGGGCGAACTCGAAGTCGTCGTCGTCGGCCTGCGCGCGTCCGGCGACGCTCGCCAGAGCCGCGAAGACGAGAGCGAGGAGCAGCGTGCGCGAACGGTGAGACGCTGAGCGGTGCAACATGTAGACCTCGGTGCGATGGGGGAGTCGGTCGCGGCGCGACGCGAGTGCGCCGGCGGCGCGCAGCTCGTCGCGACACGAACGGGCGCCGCCCGGCTCGGGAGCGCCCGGTCCAGCACCGGCAACCCTCGCACCGGGCAGTGCCGTGCGACGCCCGGATGCCCTGGTTCCGCGCCCGCCGGTCGAAACCGGACGGAACCGCGGCGGATCGTAGCCAGCACCCGGGACAGGTGCAACATTCGTCCACAGGCGTCGAATCCAGCCCGTCGGCGAGGAGCGGGGGATACGGAGATCGTCGTCTCTCATGCGCGTGGGCCCTCCTGTCTCAGGGGTACTGGGCCCGCGCGGGAACGGACAGGCACATGAACTGTAACCGCGTGTGGCAGGCCGTCAACTTCCCGGAGGCGCGCGGACGTCGCCGCGTCGTCCGGCGGCGGCGGAATCGCAGAGGGGAGAGGCTCGCGCCTCTCCCCTCGCTGTCGTCTTCGATCGTGTGCCGCTGCCGCGGCACACCGGCTCGCAGTCCGGGCTAGCGGGCCGCTCCCGGCTCGTTCTCCTCCGGCCGCAGGATGCGGGCGCGGATCAGCACGAGCATGTTGCGCTTCTCGAGGTACGTGCCCTTGCGGGACACGAAGAAGCTGACGATGGGAATGTCCGAGAGCCACGGCGTCGTCGAGTCCTGCCTCTGCTCGAGGAAGAACTTCATGCCACCGAGCAGCAGCGTGCCGCCGTCGGGCATCGTGACCGTGGTGCGAACGCGCTGGATCTGCAACTCGGGAAGCTGGATCGTGACCGGCGGGCCGTTGGCCAGTGTGGTCTGGAACGTCGCGATCGGACGCTGCAGGAGCGCGACCGTCGGGCGCAGTTCCATGGTGATGAAGCGGCGGTCGGCCGAGATGACCGGACGCAGGTCCAGGATGACGCCGTCACGCAGCGTCTGGACGATCGGGTCACCGATCTGCGACGCCTGTGCGATCTCGACGTCGAAGTCCGAGATGTAGGAGAGCTGGTTCAGGACCGTGACGTTGGCGCGCTGACCGTTGTAGGCCGTCAGGCGGGGTGCCACGACCTCGGTCGAACGATCGCTTTTCTCGACTGCGCGGAGGATGACCTCGAGCTGCGTGTCGTCGATGAGCGTGCCCTGGAACGACAGGCCGCCCAGGTTGGTGAGGACGCCCTCGCGGCCGAGCGCGAGGTCGAACACGTTCTCGAAGCGGCCGCGGATGTCGCCGTCGCTGTTGAGGCTGTAGAAGATGCCGACCGTGTTGTCGCGGCCGATGCCGGCGGGCGCGCCCGCCGAACCGAAGAACAGGTCGTCGAAGGTGACCGGGACGGTGATACCGCCCGGACCCGGGACGCCGCCCTTGCCGGGGATGCCGACGCCGCCGGTGTGGTCACCGAGGCCGCGGAGATCGACGCCGACCTCCTGCAGGAAGTTGTCGGCGACCGTGATGAAGCGCGTCTCGATGGAGACCTGCAGGCCGCCGGCGCCGCGCAGCCCGTCGAGCAGGTTCTGGATCTTGCCGTGCGTCGAAGGCGGAGCCTTGACGACCAGCGTGCCGGGCTCGAGGCTGTCGATGGACCCGCCTTCCTCCCAGACGTCCGTATCGACGTTCTGCTCGATCAGGTCGCGAATGCTCTCGAGCAGGTACTCGGGGACCGCCTCGCGAACCTCTTCGTCGAAGAACGCCTCGCCCGTGGGGTCGAGGTTGACCTCTTCGCCGGGGAAGTTGTTGATCGGCGTCGCCAGGTCCTTGACGTCGTAGAGCTGTACCACCGACTCGCCGCGAGCGGCTTCGGGGGTCGTGATCTGCACGACGCCGTCGGCGACGCTCCAGGCCAGGCCGCGGAACGACGTGATCAGGTCGAGGATGCGGTCCACCGACTCCCCGGAGTCGAGCTTGAGGTCGATCGAGAGTTCCTCGTACGAACGGCCCTCACGGGCGTCGGGGAGGACCACGATGTTCGTGCCCGAGATGCGGCCGAGATACTCGACCGCCTCGTCGATGCTGGCTTCCTGGAAGTTGACGGTCGTGCGCGCGGCGGCGAGGCGGTTCTTGACCTCCCGCGTCTTCGGATCCTCGACCATCTTGGCCGCGGACGAGAGCGTCGGAGGTTGGCGCACGGCCTGCACTTCGCGCCAGGTGTCGGGGAAGGTGTAGTCCTCGACCTGCGGCGTCGTGGCCTCGCGCAACTCGGCGAAGATCAGCTTCCACTCGTCGAGGAGCGTCTTCTGGACACTCTCCTCGGCATCGGCGAAGCGGGCGTCGCGGGCGATCGCCGCGAGGCGCTTGGCCGACGCGCTGGCCGGGTCGGAGACGAGGATCTCGCGAGCGAGGTTCTCGGCCAACTGGTACGATCCGCGCTCCATGGCCTCGTTGGCCTGGCGCAGGAGGTTGTCCGAGCGCGACTGCTGGGCGGCCTTCTGGCGCGCGGCCTCGAGACGGGCCTGCTCACGGGCCTGGGCGAGCGCCCTGCGGCGGCTCGCGTCGGCGGCGTTGGCGGCGCTCTCCTTGGTGGTCGCGAGCATCGAGCGGAGGCCGTCGGCCGTGGGCGCGAAGTCCACGGTGCCCGGGTAGAGCCGGACGATCACCAGGGCGCGCTCGAGGAGCCCGACGGCTCCGTCCACGTCACCCGTCGCTTCCTTGGCCTGCGCCTTGGAGACGAGGTTGGCGACCTCGGCCTTGGCCTGCTCGATCTGTACCAGGCGCGTGTCTCGTGCCCCCTCGAGGGCCTCACCCTCGGTGAGTCCACGCGTCCCGAGCACGGCGCCGATCTGCTGCAGGCGCCGGCGGGCGTGTTCGTTCCCGGATTCGAGGTCCAGCACGTCGCCGTAGTGCTTCTCGGCATTCTCGAAGCGCGACGCGGCGAAGGCCTCGTCACCCAGCTTCGTGAAATGCTGGATCAGCGTCTGGCGGCTCTGCTCCCGCACGGTGCGCTCCTTGCGCAGCGCATCCATGGCGGGTGCGCCGGCATCGGAGCCCTTCTTGGTGCTTGCGGTCGCAGCGTCGGCCTGCTTCTCGGCGGTGTCCGCGGTGGCGTCTTGCGGCGCCTTGCCGGCGGACTTCGAGTCACCCTTCTTCTGAGGGATCTCTCCGCTCTTGCAGGCCCCCAGCGCCAACGCGGCACCAGCGATGGCGAGTGCGGCGGCAACACGAGGCGTCTTCATTCCTTGCCCCTCCCGTTTTCTTGGGATCTTCCAGCACGCATGCGATGCCGCCCGTGGCGGCGTCGCTGCGCACGACGTCTTCCTTGGCCGGACGTTGTACTAGATCCGGCACGTCACCTGTCTGTCATTTTTCGAACCCAACTGCGGTCGTAACCCTGCGCGTTCTGAGCCCGCACCTCGACGACCTCGATCGACCGTTCAACGGGCCGCAGGACGAGCACCGGGCGGCCCCGTCGTCGCGGCGCACGGTGCCGTCCGGGAGGAACTCCGGGACCCGCTCCGTGATCGTCTCCGTCGCGGTGCGCTTCGTCACGCTCGTCAGCACGAGCCCCGGATCGAACAGCACCCCGTCCGCCGTGCTCCGCAGCGGGGCCTCGTCGGCCGGCGGCACGATCTCGGTCGCGATGCGCTCGCCCTTCCAGCCGCGCGTGAGTCGCAGGCGTGGCCGCCGCGTGGCGGCGTCCCAGCCGACGAGTTCCACATCGACCGCGATGTGTACGTCCGCCTCGGCCGCGAACACGTTCGGCGCCGCGCCCGCCCGCCAGCGATAACGACCGGAGGCGCCCGCGACGTGGTCGGTCAGAGTGGTCGCGCCCGCCGGGAAGGAGCCGGCGGGGATCCACGCGCCGTCCGGCAGCCTGCGCCGCTCCAGCGTCAACGCGGCGTCGGGCGGCGGCGCCACCACCAGCGTCACGGTGCCGTCGCTGCCCGCTGTCGTCGCCGCGAGCGCCGGGGCGGCGGTCCGCGGCGCGGGCAGGCCGGCGCAGATGCCCTCTGCCGCGGCGCGGAGAGCCATCAGGAACTCGCTCTCGGGCTGTGTCAGCGGCAGGGGCACATCGTCCGGGCCACCGCCCATCGCGAGGCTGCGTGCCTGCTCCACCGAGAGCCGCGGGCGCCCGTCCTCGTCGTGTGGGACCTGCCGCGCACGCTGCGTAGCGGCCGCGGCCTGGGCCGAGAGCCCGCCCGGTGACAGCCGCCGGGGCCCGTCACCGGGGGCGGGACGGGCCGCGACGGCGCTGCGGTAGCGCAGCCGCAGCGCTCCGTCCACGACGTCAACGCTCACCTGTCGGATGCCGGGGACGCTCTCCGCGGCCGCCCGCGCGGCGCGCCGCACGTTCGGCGTGATGCCGCCCTCGACGTCGGACAGTAGCGTGATGCGGAGCGTCCCGCGGACCTCGCGGACGTCGTACGAGCGGGCGCGGTGCGGCGGCGTCGCGGACGCCAGCACGGCGCAGGCGGCGGCGATCCCGCGCGCGTGCGCGATGTGCAGGGCCAGTGCGCCGAGGGCCGTGTGCGCCGCCGCGGCCTGTCGCTCCGCGCCTGCGGCGTCGATCTCCGGGCCGTCGGCCGGCGCCGCGGTGGGAGCGGTCTCGTCGTCCTGCGCGGTCCCCCGTTCCGGCCCGGCGTTCTCCGCGGTCGCCGACTCGCGCGTCACGACGGACGCGTCCGGCGCGAGAGCCCAGAAGGTGGCGAGCGCGAGCCCGACGACGGCCACGCCGGCGAGGGCGAGCGGGGCGATGCGCCGGGAAGCGCGGCCGGGCGTGCGCGGCCCGGCGACGTACGCGGGTACCTCTTGCGGGGGGTGTCGCACGACCAGCCGTTCGGGCGTCGGCACGAACGACTCCAGCGCCGCGCCGATCGCCGCGGCGTGGACGCGCGCGACGTCTGCGGCGAGCGGGGCGCCGTCCTTGCCGGTGATGCGCTCGCCGTCGCCCGTCCGCTGCGCCGCCGGCGCGAGCCGGTCGCCGAGCGCGCGATCCAGCAAGGCGCGGGCGCGCACCGCATGGGGGCCGACGAGCACGACATCCGCCCGCGGTGGGGTCGCGTCGTGCACCGGCTCGCGGCACGCGACCTCAGCGTGGTAGGCGAGCACGCGCGCGATGTCCGCCGCGAGAGTCTCGGCGGCGTCCATCGAGGCGTCGCAATGCTCGAGGCCCGCGGCCACGAGATAGCGCCGCGACCCGCCCTCGGCGACGACCACCACCACGGTCTGCGTCGCCTCCACGTCCACGAGGAACGTGCGTCCCGCGATCAGCCCCAGTGCCCGAGCCCCGCGCACGAGGGACGGCGTCGAGAGCCCGATGCCGTGCAGCGCCTCGTCACTGATACGGGCCAGATCGAGGAAAGCCTCGCGGTTCGGTGGGGCGATGGCCGCGACGTCGTACGTGCGCGCTTCCCGGCGCCCCACGGAGCGGTACACGATCTCGCCCTCGCCCGGTTCGAACGGTGCGAAGTCGTGCAGGTGGTGGAAGACCTCGTCGTCGTTCAGGTAGAGCTAGTCCGAGGGGATCGTGCCCGTGCCGATGGCCAGCTCATGGTCGCCGATGGCGATCATGGCGGCACGCCCGGCGACTCCCGGCCGCTCAAGGACCTCGCCCACGGCCGCTCGCACGCCCGCCATGTCTTCCGGTGCCTGCACCACGAAGGTGTCGAGGATCTGGAAGCCGTCCCCGACGCGAAGCACGAGCGCCCCGGCGATGGCGCCGGGTACGGCGTGGAGGCCCCAGATCGGATTCGGATCGGCCAAGGTGTCTTTCCGTCGCCCGCAGCGACGTCGCGTCGATGGTAGTGTCAGAGGGTGTTCCCGCAAACAGGGGCGCGCGGGAGTCCCGGCGAGGACGCGCCCGCGCGGCGTTCGCCGCCCCGTCCGCAGGGGGGGCCGCAGAGGGGAGGGGCGCGTGCGGCGCGCCGTCAGGCAGGCGCGCGGCCGAGCAGGCGCAGCACCGTCTTCAAGTCTTCCCAGGAATCGCGCTTGGCCGCGGCGTTGCGGAGCAGGTACGCCGGGTGGTACGTCGGCACCACCTTGGCGCCGAGGGCGTCGATCACGCGGCCGCGCATGCGTGTGATGCCCGGGGACTCGCCGAGCAGCGCACGGACCGCGTGGTTGCCGAGCGCCACGATGACCTTGGGGCGGATCACAGCGAGCTGCTCCTCGAGGTGTGGCCGGCAGGCGCCGACCTCGATCGGGAGCGGCGCCCGGTTGCGCGGCGGCCGGCACTTCAGCGTGTTCAGGATGAAGACGTCCTCGCGACGCATCTTCATGCCGCGCTCGATCATGGCGGTGAGCAGCTCGCCGGCGGCGCCGACGAATGGTCGGCCGGTGCGGTCCTCCTCGTATCCCGGCGCCTCACCGCAGAAGACCAGCTCGGCCGGCGCCGAGCCCTCGCCGAACACCGTGCACGTGCGCTTCTCGCCGAGCGCGCAGCGACGACAGGCTGTGATGCGCTGCGGCAGGTCACCGAACGGCGCCCGCCAGTCGTCCGGAAGGTCGAGCGGTCGCACGTGGGGCACGAAGGAGTCGGCGGGCCCGGCCCGCTGTGTACCCCGCGGTGTCGTGGGCGGCGTCGCGGGCGGGGGAGCGGCGGGTGTCGCGGCGTGCGGCGCGTGTGGCGTGGCGGCGGGCGCGGCGGGAGGCTCCGGCGGACGCGGCGTGCCGGGAAGCGTGACCACACCGCCCTCGCGCTCGGCGGCCACGAGGCGCCGGGTGGCATGGACGAGGCGCGCGAGCTCGGCGCGCAGATCGCCGGGTGGCGGAAGAGGGCGAAGAGGGGGGCGAGTGGTCATCGTGCGTCGTCGTGTTGCTGCCGGGGCTCCGCGCGCCGCTGCGCGGGCCGTCGCAGTCCGACCAGGACGGCGATGCCCAGCACGGCGCCGCCGACGACCTGGAGCGGTGTCGCACTCTCATCGAGCAACGCAACACCGAGCAGGATCGCCAGCGCCGGCTCCAGCACGATCAGGAGGTTGAGCGTGAAGAACCGAACGCGTGGGATGGCCCAATTGAAACACGCATGGCCGACGACCGTCGGGACGAGGACCAGACCGGCGAGGCTCCACCAGCCCCGTGCCGGGAAGCCGACGAGCTGCGTGTCGGTGGCCCCGGCGAGCACGATGAGCTGCACGCCCGCGAGTCCGTAGCAGGCCGCCATGAAGGGGGCGAAGGGGAAGCCCGTTCGCAGGGGACGGACGGCGAGGTAGAAGACGGCGATCGCGAGCGAGCCACCGACGGCCAGTGCGTCGCCGAGGAGCCCTCCGGGGTGCCCCAGGTCGCCGCGCACGAGCAGCGCCAGGCCCGCGGCCGAGCCCGCGACGGCGAGCCACGTGCCGGTGTTCGGGCGCTCGCCGAGCACGAGCAGTCCGAGCAGTGCGCCGAAGACCGGCTGCATCACGAGCAGCAGTACCGCCGAGGCGTAGGAGGTGTGGTCGAAGGCCGAGATCCAGAGCGCGAAGTGTGCCGCGAGGAGCGTGCTCCCGGCGAGAAGTGCGCGGCGCCCGCGGGCATCGAGCCGCAGGAGAGCGCGGAGATCGCGCGGACGGAGCAGCGCGTAGACGAGGCCGCAGAGCAGCGTGCGCCACGCCGCGAGGGCGAAGGCCGGCATCCCGGAGAGCCGGATGAGCGGCGCCGCCGTGGACACGGCGAGCGTCGCGATCGCGAGGAGGAGGACGGTGCGCTCGGGGCGGCGGGGTTCGTTGCCCATGTGGTCTCGCCATGATCCCGGTTCCACGAGCGCGACGCCCGGCTGGAATCGCGGAGACCACGGATCGGGGAGGGCGCGCGGCTGGACGGCGGTCCACCTTGCGGCTTCCTGTGACGCGACCGTCTATTGCGCGAACCAATGGATCGATGGGCGCCAGCCCCCTGTTCTCGAGGCGGCGTCTCTGGCGAGCGCGCTGGGTTGTCCCCATCGACGACATGCTCTGCGCGAGCCCGCGCTGGAAGATGTCGTGGCGATTCGCAACGACGGCGAGTAGCACACTACGTCAGTCCTCGCGCCGGATCGAACCGTTCGAGATCGCCCGGGATCGAAGCCGGCGCGTCACGCGGCCGATTCCCGGGACTGTGACTTCGATGCGGTACCAGCGGTCACGGCCCGCGATCGCGGTGCGCTCGATCACGCGGAAGTGGGCTCGTGCGGGCATCGTGATCGTCTGCGCCATCGCGAGCGCCGCCTCCTCGTACGTGAGGCCGTCGGCACTGGTTCGCGTCAGCAGGTTGGCGTCGCGGCCATCAGCTTCTGCTCGACGCGCCAGTTCTGATCGCGGAGGTCCTGGATTGTGCTGACGTGCCCTGCAATCTCTTCTTCGCCAAGGGACGTCGCCCGGTAGGCGCCGCAGCCACTCCGACGACGAAGCCGGCGCCGATGAACAACAGAGCGTTGCGTACCTGCATCTCATGCGCCTCCGCGGCAGCCCTGCGCCCGCCAGCATGGTCACCGACGCTCTCCGCCTGCCGGCGCGGGCGGATAGAGCTCTGCAGCGGCTTGATGTCGAAGATCTTGCCAGTCCTGCGCACGGCGTGCTCTCGAGCGAGAAGTCGGACGCGATCACGGAACTCGATCGTCGTCGGGTCGTCCGCGCTGATGCGCTTCACCAATGCGGAGAACCTCGCCTCGGAGATCTCCGTCTGCGCGGCCTTCGGTCCCTCGTCGCCGAGCGCGACGCCAGCGATCACGCAGAGAAACGCAGCGAAGAAGCGGTGCATGTCGGCCCCTTCCCGCCCAGTGTACGCCAACGCGAGGCGTCGCAAGGAGGGTGGCGTGAGCCTTTCAGCCCCGGTCCGCCACGAACCCGCAGGGGCAGGCCATCACGCGCCGCTTATCGATGAGCAGGTGGCCGACGATCAAGGGCGCGAGGAGCGAGCCGTAGGTCAGCGCAATTGCCACGGAGAGCACGGGCGCAGCGGGGTCCCACTTGGAGATGCTCGGCAGCGTCTCGGTGAACCCGTTGATGATCACCAGCACGAGCAGGACCACGAGGTAGATCAGCGCGCCGTAGATGGGCACGACCAGGGAGATGCCGAGTGCGCGCAGCGCCGCATCGCGTCTCGGTATCGCGGCTGCATCCATCAGGCGCCCGCACAGTGGGCAGCACGCGCCGCGTCGCCGCCCCTGTCCCGTGTTGCTCATTGCGCGCCCCCAGGTGCGAAGGAGAGCGGCCCGACGGCGCACTTACCCGACAGAACCGCCTCCCCGCCCCGGGGCTGTGACTTGGTGGTCACCCGGAGCGAGGGCAGAACCCCACCCTGGAAGGGAGAGGACCCAGCACGGAAGGTACAGGCTGCGCGCCCCGAGCGCGCCCCCATGCCGTTCGACTGTGAACTGATGGCCGACTAGGAGCGCCGCGGCGCGAACGTTCTGCGGGCGATGCGCGACGACGAGCCGACCTGCGACGCGAGGGGGATCTCGCAGGAATAGCTCGCCGCCGAGTTCGCCGAGGGCTTCGACGACGTGCGGGTGCTGCCCGAGGACGTCGCGGTGTGGGAGGCCGGAGCGGCCGAACCGGCCATCACGCTCGCGCTCGCATTCTGCGAGTTCCTCGGGATCGAAGTGAACGCGCTCACGCGCTCACGCGGGCTCGCGGATCGCACATGGGGCAAGGGTCTGCTGCATGCAGGTCTGGGGGAACAGGCGAGGGGACGGCCCTTCGTGCCTCGCGGCGCCGCGGGCCGTCGGCGTTCACGGGCCGTCGGCGTTCAGGTGAAGAACGCCGCGTGCGCACGCGCGCCTGGGCGGGTGCGTGGCGCGAGTCGGTGGCCCGGTCTACGTCCGACGCCGCCGCATGCCCGTCACCCGTCCAGCGTGATGATGTTGGCTCGTACGGCCAGCCGCTCGGCGCCGCTGAACCGCGCCGTGCGCCGTGCTGGCCGGCGCTCGTCGAGGAGCGCGGCGAGTTCGGTCGCGGGGCGCGACGTCGTCGAGCATCACCCACGCCAGACGCACGCTCGTACGCCAGAGTGGGGATTCGGGAGGAATCCTGCATACAGGCGAATACGGGGCCTCTTGCGGCCCGGGAACGCAAGAGGCCCGGCAGTCGTAACTGACTGCCGGGCCTTGGTTTGCGGCCTGGTACCCCCTCCAGGACTTGAACCTGGGACCCACGGATTAAGAATCCGTTGCTCTGCCGACTGAGCTAAGGAGGCACCGTCGTTGGTGTTGTCGTTGGTGTCGTCGTTGGCGGCGGTGGTGTTGCAGCGCCGCGCGGCCCGGAGTGCCCGGCAGTGCCCGGCCCGGTGTGTGCGGCCCGGTGTGTGCGGCCCGGTGTGTAGCGCGGCGCAACGCGCGGGGCAAGGTGATTGCGCGGGGCGCCGACGGTGCGCGGCGCGGTGGAATGGGGTGAGTGAGGGGACTTGAACCCCCGGCCTCCTGAGCCACAGTCAGGCGCTCTAACCAACTGAGCTACACCCACCACCGTGTTCCCACCACTGCGTTCCCGCTACCGGGTCTCCCGCCACGGGATTCCCACCACCGGAGCCTCCGCCGCAGCGCTCGTCACTTCGCGCGAGGGTCGCTGCAAGGGCCGGCCCCGCGCCGGCGACTGGCGCGCCGAGCAGGACTCGAACCTGCGACCGGCGGATTAGAAATCCACTGCTCTGTCCAACTGAGCTATCGGCGCGCCGTCGTGGCGGCGCGGCGAAGCCGTCGCCGCGGGACGCTGCCGTCGCCGCGGTCATCTCACGGATCGAGCTCGGATCCCACGCCCGCGGCTCGTCGCCGAGTGCCGGGCCGCGGGGGCCGGCCCCGACGGATGGGCATGACGAACTGGTCGGGGCGAGAGGATTCGAACCTCCGACTTCCTGCTCCCAAAGCAGGCACTCTGCCAGGCTGAGCTACGCCCCGTTGCCGGACCGGAACCGCGCGGTCTCGCGTGGGCAGCCGCTCGCGAGGGCGGTGGGCCGTGGTGTCCCGACCGCCGCCATGTCGTTTCAAGGTGCCCGGCGCAGGCCGGGCGCGGAGGCACGGGTCGCACCCGTCCTCCGGGGGGGCGGAGCGTAGGGCGGCCCCCCGCGCGCGAGAAGGAAACTCGCCCCGTCCCGGCCCGGTTGGGGCGTCGCCCCGTGCCGCGCCACGGGACCGCTTCCTGCGGCGCGGCGCATCGGCTTCAATGGCCGGCCGGGTGGGAACTGCCTGGGAGGCCACATGAGAGTCCTGATCGTCGGCGGTGGTGGTCGCGAACACGTCCTGGCCTGGAAGATCCGGCAGAGCCCGCTGGTGACGCGGCTGCTCTGTGCGCCGGGCAATGCCGGTACGGCGGAGGTCGCGGAGAACGTCGCGGTTGCGGATGGCGACATCGAAGGGCTCGTCGCGCTCTGCCGCACCGAGTCCGTCGATCTCGCCGTCATCGGCCCCGAGGTGCCGCTCGCGGCGGGGCTCGCAGATCGGCTGCGCGGCGGCGGCGTGAAGGTGTTCGGCCCGGGCGCCGCGGGGGCGCGGCTCGAGTCGTCCAAGGCGCACGCCAAGCGGCTCATGCAGCGCTACCTGATCCCGACGGGGTCCTCGCGCACCTTCCAGGACTTCGAGGATGTCGCCAACTACCTCGAGGCGCAGCAGCATTACCCCGTCGTGCTGAAGGCCGACGGGCTCGCCGCGGGGAAGGGTGTCGTGCTCCCGGAGTCGCTCGACGAGGCTCTCGCCGCAGCGCGCGAGATGCTCGAGGGCGGGCGCTTCGGGGATGCCGGCCGCACGTTGCTCGTCGAGGAGTACCTGCGTGGTGAGGAGGTCAGCGTACTTGCGTTGACCGACGGCAAGACGCTCGCCGTGATGGAGCCCGCGCAGGACCACAAGCGCATCTACGACGGCGATCGCGGCCCCAACACGGGTGGCATGGGGGCGTACAGCCCGCCGCCGGTGGCGAACGCGAAGTTCCTCGCCGACGTCGAGCGCGAGGTGCTGGTACGGATCGTGCATGCCCTGGCCCGCGAGCACGTGGAGTACCGCGGCGTGGTGTACGCCGGGCTCATGGCGACCCGCGGCGGCGCCCGCGTCATCGAGTTCAACTGCCGTTTCGGGGATCCCGAGGCGCAGGCCATCATCCCGCGCCTGCGCTCCGACATCGTCCCCCTGCTCGATGCGTGCGCGATCGGACGCCTGAACCAGGTCGAGGATCTCGAGTGGGACCCACGACCGGCGGTCTGCGTCGTGATGGCCTCGGGCGGCTACCCGGCGTCGTCGCACAAGGGAGATGTGATCACGGGTCTGGACGAGGTGCGCGAGATGGACGACGTCCACGTGTTCCATGCCGGGACGGCGCGGCAGGGCGGGGACGTCGTGACCGCCGGAGGCCGCGTACTGGGGGTGACGGCGCTCGGCGACGACATCGCCGCGGCCCGCGATCGCGCTTACGCCGCCGTCGAGAAGATCCGCTTCGACGGCATGCAGTTCCGTCGCGACATCGCGAGCCGCGCGCTCGGCCGGTAGACGCCGATCGCGGCCGGGCGTGACGCGATGGCGCGCGCGGGTACGATGAGGCGGTCGGGGTCGCGTCGGAGGTCGTCGTCATGCAGAGGTTCGTTTCCCTCATCGTGCTCTCGCTGTTCATGGTCACTGCGCCGGCCGTGGCGGAGGACCGCCCGGCCGCTGCCGCGCCGTCGAAGAAGGTCGCCGCTCCGAGGACGCAGCGCCCGGCCACGGGCACCGCGACCGCGACGACGGCCGCCACCGCCAAGGCCGAGGCCAAGAAGCGGGCCGTCCTTGCACGCCCCGCCCCGCGGTCCCTCGCTGAGGCACGGCGGCGCCTCGACGCCATCCGTGTCGATGTGGACTTCAAGGACATGAAGATGCCCGAGATCGTGGCGTTCATCGGCCGCATCGCCGGCTTCAACGTGATCGTCGGTCCGGAACTGCAGCGCGACGGTCCGGACGGTCTGCCCACGATCACGCTGCGCCTGCGCCGCGTGTCGTTGCGCCAGGTGGCCGACCTCGTTGCCCGCTTCTCGGGTACCAAGCTGGCGCTGCGCGAGGGCATCCTGTCGTTCACGACGCCGGAGGCGGCGCGCGGCCGACCGACGCTGCGCATCTACGCCATCGGCGAACTGACGGCGACCATCCACAACTTCCCGGGGCCCGGCCTGAACCTGCGGCCGTCCGGGGCCGAGTTCGAGCAGGAGGAGATCACCGAGGTCGAGAACCCCTACTCGGACCCGGAGAAGATCATCGAGATGCTGCGCGAGTTCGTGGCGTCCGAGACGTGGGAGGACGACGGTGTCTCCGCCTGGGCCGACACGCGCAAGCTCGTCGTGCGCCAGTATCCCGAGGTGCAGCGCAAGATCGCGCGGTTCCTCGCTCTGCTGCGCGCGTCCCGCTGACGGGCGACCGCGTGGCGTCCGGCGTCCGGCATGTGACCATGGTCCCGGTCGGGAGCGCGCTCCCGGGGCGGCGGCGGACAATCCGCGCCGCTCCGTCTGCCCTCGCGGATAGAACGGGGCGATGGTGGGAGACCCCGAACGGATCATCCGGTATCTGCGTGGACGTGGTCTGCGCAGCACCGACGCGCGGCGCAAGATCGTCGAGGTCGCGCTCGACACCGGCCACCACTTCACGGCCGAGGATCTGCTCGATCTGATCCGGCAGCGTGGGCACCGCGTCAGCCGCGCGTCCGTGTATCGCACGCTGTCGCTGCTCTGCGAGGGCGGCTTCGTCGAGAGCCGCGAGTTCCAGCGCGGGCAGATGATGTACGAGGTGATGGTCGGCCAGCACCATCACGATCACCTGATCTGCACGCGCTGCGACCGCATCGTCGAGTTCCAGAACGAAGCGATCGAACGCCTGCAGGACCAGATCGCCGACCAGCACGGCTTCAAGCTGGAGAGCCACTCGCTGCGGCTGTTCGGCATCTGCCCCGGCTGCCGGTAGCGCGTACTGCGCGCGGTCGGGACCACCACGTCGTGTCCCTCGCAGTCCCTCGAAACGTCGCGGCGCGCCCACCGGCGTGCGGCGTTCGATCTCGCGTGGCCCGCCATACGGGGCTGCCTACGCCCTCGTCCCGGGCATCCGCCGCGTGGCACCGGGAAGACGCTCCGCCGTCAGCGCGAGCGCAGCGAGCCGTGGCGCGTAGCGAGCCGAGGAGTCCGCCCTCGCGTATCCGGTTC
>JAJRVY010000046.1 GCA_024277065.1 Planctomycetota bacterium | reverse complement strand
GTGGCGCACTCTGGGCGCCGCCCGGTCCGCGATCCGCCGGGCCGTCCCCCAGGAGCCCGTCCCCATGGATCTCGCCACCCGCCCTGACTCGATCCCCACAGAAGATCTCCTCGGCGCCGCCATCGGGCGCCGCGCCGCACGCAGGTTGCTGCGCCAAGGCGTCTCGCTGCGCGACATGCGTCGCCGCGGCATCGCAGAACTCACCGCCGAGTACGGCCTCACCGAGGCCGCGGCGCGCAAGGTCGTCGCAAGAGAGAGTCCTCACCCAGGCCCACGGCGAGCTCTTCCGGCGCCGCCCGAGGACATGAGGCATCGTCTCGGTCCGCATGATCCCGGACGCTCCTCCCGGCCCTACGGCCAGATGTCGGCACCACGTTGCCGGACGTCGAACGCATGGAGCATCTCGGCAACGACTGCTCGATACCGGCAGGTGTACGCCGCCTCATTCACGACGGGTCGCGATTCGCGCGATCCCGCGCCACTCGCGTCGCACCGGGATCGCGGGATGGGCGCGCGTCGCCGGGCTCCTGCGCGACCGGACCGGCGTGATCAGCGGGCCAGGAAGGTCGTTCCTTCGACGTCGTCGCGCGTGATGCCGAGGAGGTCGAAGAGCGACGGCGCGACGTCGAGGATGCCGGGCCCGGCGCCGTCGTCGAAGGGCCGCAGCGGCCGCGACGAGAACAGGATGCCGGGGACGAGGGAGGGATCGACCGAGCAGTGGTCGGCGCTCCAGGGCTGGGTGTTGTCGGTGATGACGTCGGCGTCGCAGGCGCCGAGGCAGTTCTGCCAGCTCACGCGATAGCCGCGCTCGAAGCCGACGACGAGATCCGGGGCATCGGCCGCGCGCGCACCGCTGTAGAGGTCCGATCCCAGGTAGACGTCGCGCACGACACGTGTGCCGTCGGTGTCGCGCAGCGCGAGCAGTCCCTTGCGGATGGACGCGAGAACGGCGTCGGCTTCGCCCGCGGTGACGATGCCACCCGGCTCACGCCCCTCGAGGTTCAGATAGAGGTTGCCGAGGCCCATGGCGTACGCCTGCGTCCGCGACCAGTCCACGTCCGGGAAGAACGCGCTGCCCGGCGTCGCCAGCGCGGCGACACTCATGGCGGTCGGCGCGGCGCCGGACAGCGGCACCTGGAAGCCGTGGGCACGCAGGAAGTTGTTGAGGTTGACCCCGCGCCGGAAGGGCGCGAAACCGTGATCGGAGACGACCAGGACGACGGTGTCCGGACCGACCAAGCGGACGGCCTCGCCGACGATGCGGTCCATCTCCTCGTAGATGCCATCGATCTCGCCCGCGAAGCGCGGCGACGTGGCGGCGTCGTACGTGGGCGAAAGCGGATCGGTGTGCCGCCACATGACGTGTTGTACGCGGTCGGTCTCGGTGAACATCGCGAAGAGGCAGTCCCAGCCCCCGGCCTCGATGCGCGCGCGCAGGCGCTTCTCGCGGGCGGCCATGATCTTGCGCAGGTGGGCGAGGAAGAAGGCGTCCTCGAGCAGTCCGTCCTTGACCGGATTCGTGAGTTCGGGCCAGCCCAGCGTCTCGTACGGTCCGATCTCGGCGGCGATCTCGCGGGCGTACTCCGGCGGGCTCGAGAGCGACAGGTTCGGGGGCAGCGACGCGGACGCGTCGATCTGCACTGGCGAGACGAACAGACGGAAGGTGCCCTCCGGCGTCTCTGCATCGGGCGTGTCGCCGAACGTCAGCAGGAATCGCGCGCGAGCGGGGATGACGGCGCGGGGCGTGACGTACGCCAGCGGGCTGACGAGGAAGCGCACGGGGACGAGATCGCTCCACTCCCCCGGCGCCAGCGCGATGCGCTCCCAATCCGCCGTCGTCAGTTCCGCTCCCGCGCCGCGGCGCAGCTCGACGTGGACGCTGGTGCGCAGCCGGTGCTCCTGCCGCAGGAGCTGCTCCTCGGTCTCGCTCTGCCGGCGCCGGGCCGCGTCCCAGTCGAGGGCCATCTCGCGGCGGTACTTCTCCTCATTGGCCGCGCGGTCCACGGTGGCCATGCGCGCGACGTCGGGCCGTGGGTCGAGCGGGCCGGCGAGCACGAGGTCGAACGCGTCCACGCCGCGGCCGACGAAGAACCCGGCGCCCGCCGTCTCGGTCGTCGCCGGGACGGCGGGATCGTCGGTCCAGATCGCCCACGAACCCCACGTGCCCTGCACGTCGGGCACGCCCAGCCCCGACAGGCAGCCGCCGTGCTCCATGTGCTCGGCGGGGAACGCCAGCGGCGCCTCGAGCGCTTCGCAGACCAGCCCGGCGCGATCGATCGTGACCCAGAACGGCTCGCCGCCGCGCAGGTTGCGGGCGCGCGGCACGCGCTCGGGCACCCACGACAGCGCCGTGAGGGCAGCCACGGCGAGGAGCGCCGCCGGCGCGCAGAGCGCCGCCTGCAGCCGTCCCCCGCGGCGCCACGCGGGGTTCACGAACCCCAGACAGAGGAACACGATCAGGCCGCCGAGGATCGCACCGAGCGTTCCGGCAGCGGTCACGACCAGCGCCCGCTGCAGTTCGCTGAGCACGACCTCCTTCACGGGCTCCGCGAGCCCGATGGCGATCCCGATGCCGGGCCGCCCCGGGGTGAACACGCGCCGCAGGAAGTCGTAGATGCCGGTCTCGCCGGGATTGCGCCCCGTCGTCATCGAGGCCCACGCCACAGGCGACTGCGCGGGATTCGACGTCGCCAGCGGCGCGAAGCCGCCGCGGTCCCGCAGCGCGGCGAGGTTCGGCAGCCGCCCTTCGTCCAGCAGGCGCTCCGTGACGTTCGCGTCGGCCCCGTCGAACCCGAGCACGAGCACGCGCGGGCGCGGCGTCTCGGCGGCGGCCGGCGGCGCGGGGAGCAGCGACACGAGCGCCGCGACGCACGCCGCGACGATGAGAACGGCGAGGAGTGCTGGGCGTGTGCGAACGCGCATGCGTGCCAGCGTAGCGCGGGAGGTCACGGGCGGGTCAGAGCGTGAGCAGGAATCCCACGCGGCGCCGAGCACGCGGTTTGCGCGTGTGTGTCGCCGGACGAGCGTCTCGCGGCGACGGGCGCCGCACGCACGCTCGGTGTCTCCGAGCGACGAGCGCAAACCGCGCGCCAGCAAGCTGTTACGCCCGGCGGTCCCGCTGCGGCGTTGGCGCTCCTCCATGACTCGCTCCATTGAGTCGGGTTCGTCGCGCCGCCTTGCAGCGAACCCGTCCGACGCAATCGGCGCGCACCCGGGAATCCTGCTCACGCTCTCAGCTCCAGGCGCCCGGTCCGCGCGCCGCCTACGCCTGGGACTCGAGCCAGCGCTCGGCGTCAATGGCGGCCATGCAGCCCGATCCGGCGGCGGTGATGGCCTGGCGATAGACGTGATCCTGGCAGTCGCCGCAGGAGAAGACACCCTCGACACTCGTGCGGCTGCTCTTGCCCTGCGTCACGATGTGGCCGTTCTCGTCGAGTTCGAGCTGCCCGCCGAGGAAGGCCGACGTCGGCGTGTGGCCGATGGCCACGAAGAGTGCGTCGAGGTCCGTCGTGCGCTCCTCGCCCGTCTGCGTGTCGCGCAAGCGCACCGCGGTCACCTTCTCCTCACCGAGGACCTCACGAACGACCGTGTTCCAGACGATCTCGATCTTGGGGTTGTCGAACGCGCGCTGCTGCATGATCTTGCTGGCGCGCAGCTCGTCGCGACGATGGAAGACGTAGACCGTGCGGCCGAAGCGCGTCAGGAAGTTCGCCTCCTCGATGGCCGAGTCGCCGCCGCCGACGATGCCGATCAGCTTCTCGCGGAAGAACGCGCCGTCGCAGGTCGCGCAGGTCGAGACGCCGCGCCCCATCATCTCGCTCTCGCCGGGGATGCCGAGCAGCCGCGCGGTGGCGCCGGTGGCCACGATCACCGTGTCGGCGCGATGCTCGGTGCCCTCCACCCAGACGCGGAACGGGCGCTCGCTGAAGTCCACGCGCTCGACGTCCTTGGACACGATCTCGGTCCCGAAACGAGCGGCCTGCGCCTTCATCTCGTCCATCAGCTCGGGCCCCATGATGCCGTCGCGGAAACCGGGGTAGTTCTCGACGTCGGTGGTCAGCATGAGCTGGCCGCCGCGCTGGTAGCCCTCGAACTGCAGCGGCGTCAGGTTCGCACGCGCCGTGTAGATGGCAGCCGTCAGGCCCGCGGGGCCCGAACCGATGATGATGACCTCGCGGTGCTCGGTGCTGGGATGATCGGACATGGGGCCTCGCTGCGTCGCTCGTGGATGACGGCTCGTGAATGACGGGCGGAGAAGTGTAACGGCGCGCGTGGGACGCGCCTCGGTCACGCTGACCGGCGCCCCGCGCAGCGTCTCCCCAACGGCCGGGCGGCGTCTCGCATTCCGCGCCGCGCCCGGCCGGATTCGCTTCCGGCGAGCCGCCTCCTCGGCCACGCTGCGCCCCACACCATGTCCCCAGCGTGTAGAAGGAAGACCATGAGATCGCGCCCTGCCCTGCTCCCGACCGCCCTGACCATCGCCTCCCTCGCCGCAGCCGTGTTCGCCGCGCCGGTCCTCGACCCGGCCGAGGCCGTGTTCGAGGACGCCCGCGGCGCCGACGAGATCATCGGCGTGCTGAACGCCACGACCGGCGAGCTGCACGTGACGTTCACCGCGCCCGCCGGCAGCACGTTCGGCCTCAAGGCGAAGCCGGACGTCACCGTCGCGAACGGGGCGAACGGGGTCGCCTTCCGTCTGCTGGACCCGAGCGGCGCCGACCTGGGCGTCGCGGGCAGCGAGTTCGACAAGTCCAAGCCCGAGAAGGACCAGGTCAAGTGGAAGAAGGTGCCGCTCGCGGACTTCGGCATCTACACGCTCGTCGCTGGCGCGGACACGCCGGGCGGCATGCTGATGAAGCTCGCGATCACCGACGCGACCGTGAAGATCGACCAGATGTCGAGCGAGGATCTGGCGCTCGGCGACACGGCCACCGTGCCGTTCGACGGCCGCGCGGGCGACACGCTCAAGTTCAACCTGACCGCGAGCGGCAAGGGATCGAAGTTCAAGGGCGCGCTGTTCCAGATCCTGCGCCCCGACGGCAGCGCCGTGCCCGACGTGCCCGAGGGTGCGAAGGGCAAGTTCGTGCTCGACGCGGACGGCGGGCATGAGCTGCTCTTCAGCAACGTCGGCAAGAAGGCCGGGGCGTGGCGCGCCAAACTCACCGTCAAGCCGCGCAAGTCCGGCAAGCGCAAGGGGTTGGTCTCGGCGGGGCAGACCGGGCTCGTGCCCAAGGTCAAGAAGCTCGACCCCGCGAAGGGCTTCAACCTGGACACGGCCCTGCGGGTGACGATGTCCGGCAAGGACTTCCAGCCGGGCCTGGACGTGCGCCTGGTGCGGGGCAACCGCGCGGACATCGTGGCGAGCGACATCGAGTTCGTCTCACCCGGGGAGGTCAGCTTCGAACTCGACCTGGACACAACGGCGGCCGCGGGCAAGGACTCCATCGGGAAGTGGAAGGTCTCCGTCTGGAACCAGCCGCTCTACACCGACGGCGAGGACCGCGGCACGCTCGTGCGCACGTCGCCGCTGCACCACGAAGCGAAGACGTTCTCGTCGCTCTCGGCCGGGTCCGTGCGACTCCCCGACGGCGTCGCGGACGCCACCGAGGTCTGGCAGCTCGTGTTCAACGGCGACTTCCAGGACGACCTCGACCACATGGGCCTGGGCTCCGAGCTCCCCCAGATGCGGCGCGCAGTCAACGACATCGTGCGGGCCTACGTCCTCGCCTACGTGCGCGACCTCCTGCTGGTGAACGAGACGAACGGCGCGGTCAAGGGCGCGGCGGTCCCGATCAGCCTCGTCCTCGACGACGTGACGGCCGTCGCCGGGGCGCCCGGCACGGACTACAACCGCATCGAGATCGGCGGCGAGTACCAGGAGGGCGATCCCCGCGCGACGCTCGACCCGCTGGAGTGGGGTTTCGCGGCGCGTGACGTCGGCAACGTCCGCCGCGACGACCTCATGATCCACGACGCGGAGGGCGCGCGCATCGGGCTCGGTGCCCGCACGGCGGTCCTCGACGCCCGCGGCGGCGCCGACCAGGCGTCGTCGAACTTCCGGCTCGCCATGGAGCCGCTGCGCCTGCGGCCGCTCACCGAGAGCGACATTCGCTTCTTCACGGGACAGTTCAATCCGAACTCTCCCTGGCAGATCGCGCGGTTCGCCGAGATCGTGGAGCAGATCGAGCGCGCGTCGCGCGAGATCGCGGCGATCGTGGCGCATCACATGGGACGCGCCATGGGGCTCGCCACCGTGGGCGAGGGCCCGATGGCGGCGCCGTCGTTCGCAGGCGAGATGTGGGTGCGGCGCGGCGCGACGAAGTTCTCGGACGCGGATCTCGCGGCGCTGCGACGCGTCGCCGCCCCTCACGCCATGCCCGGCAAGTCGGACCGCCTCAAGATCTCGTTCTTCCCGCTCATCGACCGGCAGCCCGAGTTGCTCGCGCCGAACTCCGAGACGGGAGTCCCCTACGAGATCAAGTGGCAGTTCGTGGGCGGCCGCGCCAACGCGCTCCCGGCGGACTATCGCATCAGCTACGCGCGCGGCAGCGAGGTCCCCCGTGGCATGACGCTGACGTTCGAGAGCCTCGCGGGCACGCCCCCGGTCTGCTTCGGCGGGCAGTGCAACGACGTGTCGAGCATCTACGGCGGCGTCCTCGAATTCGCGATCGTCGTGGACGACCTGCCGCGCAGCACCGGCAGCTTCCTGTTCCACCGGCTGAAGATCCTGCCCAACGTCCCGCTGCTGCCTGCGCAGCTCCAGGTGCAGGGCCAGCAGTTCCGCGACGCCGTGATCCAGGCCCCCTGACCACCTGCGGGGCCGCTGCTCCGCCGCGCCCGGTCGTCACAGCGGTGGGGAATCGCGCGTCACCCCGGGGGGGAATCGCGAGGGGCGCCGCCCGTGCGCGCGACGCCCCTCGTCGTGTCCGAGTCGTGCGGCGGAGCTACACGACTACACGAGGTCAGGGGGCGTGTTCGCCGCGATCCAGGCGTCGAATGCGCCGTCGTAGCCGACCTCGCTCCCACGGGCTGCGGCGCGCGACGCGATGTCGGCGAGCGTCTCCGGCGTGAGCTTGTCCTTGCCGTTCAGCGTGTCCATCACCGCGCCAGCGGTCTCGGTACCGCGCGCCTCGGCCCCGTGCAGGACGCCGCCCGGCTCGTCGAGCTGCTTCTCACCGACGCCCAGGTACTCCTGCAGGACCACGTCGCTGACGCGCTTCGCGTGCCTGCGGCTGATGGCGATGTTGCCCTGGCCGGTGACCACGTTGCCGACACCGAAGACCTCGGGCATGTCCTTGACCTTGCCGAGGTCCCAGTCGTCGTACTCGTAGAAGTCGCCGCGCATCGGCAGGCCGGGGATGGGCCGCGGCACCGAGCCGATGGACGAAAAGATCTGCTTCGTCTCGATCACGTGCTCGGTGCCCTCGAGCTCGATCACGGTGCGCCCCTCGGTGCGCGTCTTGATGACCTTCAGCCCACACACGTTGCCGTCCGCGTCGAACATGATCTCCTTGGGCAGCGTGTTCGGGCTGAACTCGTTCAGGTACTTGGTCTGCGTGAGGCCCATCAGCTTCTCGCGGACGGCCTCGGTCTTCTTGCGCGACTCCTCGTCGGCGCCCGGCTTGTACTGCGCGACGGGCATCTCGGCGGCGCTGCGGCGATAGACGAGCGTGCAGCCACGCAGGCCGAGGTCGTCCATCGTCAAACCATGCGCCTCGAGGGTCTTGTGCAGGCCCTTGTGCTCCATCGCAGCGACGTCGCACTCGATGCCGCGCTCGCGCAACTTCGCCGCCGCGAGCTCGAGGTTGATGGCCTTGACGACGTCGATCGACGCCAGACCGCCGCCGACCACGAGTGCGCCGTCCTGGATCTCGTAGCGCTCGCCGGCGTAGCCGGCCTCTTCGTGGTGGTTGAACCAGTAGATGAAGGGGTTCTGGTAGATGAGGCCCTTACCGACGGCCTCGTCCTCGCCCTTGACGCCCATCTTGCGGTCGCCCCACGCGCCGCAGCCCAGCACGATCGCGCTGAAGCCCCACGAGCGCAGATCCTCGAACGAGATGTCCTTGCCGATCGTCGTCTTCGGGACGTAGACGATGCCCTCGGTCTTGAGCTTCTCGCCGATGCGGACGTACTCCTTGGAGCGCTGGCGCGCGTGCCAGCGCGGCAGCCCGTCCTCGATCTTCCCGAAGGGGCGCGCGTTCATCTCGAACACGACAGTGAGGATGCCGGCCTTGGCGAAGATCTCGGCGGCCTCGGCGCCCGAGCAGGCGCCTCCGATGACGGCCACGGCGTGACGGGGGGTGCCCAGGTAGGTCTGGTCCATCGAAGGCATCTCCTGTGGAGGATTCCGGCGCTCGCCGGCGGTGTTCACGAAGGGTCGCGCGCGGCGCCGCGCGTCGAGGCGGGCGACGCTACCACCGCCTCGCGCGCGGGCCGAGAACGGCGACGGGGCGAACGGCGCGAGGGCGACGAAACCCGTGAGCGAGGTCACAAGCGTGCTTCGCGGCCGGGGAGACATCAAGTCGGCGTGCGCGCGATCCCGATGAAGAGGGACGTAACATGGCCCGTGGCACCGTTCTGCTCGTGGACGACGACGTCGAGTTCGCCTCCGGACTCGCCGCCGGTCTGCAACTTCAGGGCCACGAAGTCACGCTCGCCGCCACGCTCGCCGAGGCACGCGATCGCCTGGCGGTGCGCAGCCCCGACGTGGCGCTCCTGGACCTGCAGCTCCCCGACGGCCACGGGCTGTCACTGCTCGACACACTGCACGAAGCCGAGGGCGAACCGGACGTCGTGATCCTCTCGGGCCACGGCACCGTCGGCGCCGCCGTGGACGCGCTGAAGCGCGGCGCCGTGGACTTCGTCGAGAAGCCCGTGCGCCTGACGAAGCTGCGCGCCGTGCTCGACCGCGTGCTGGACGGCCGCCGCATGCGGCGCCAGATCCGCGAGTTGCGCCTGCATGTCGTGGAACTGCAGGGCACCGAGGGCATCCTCGGCCGTTCGCCCGCGGTGCGCTCGACTCTCGATCAGGTGGCGCGCCTCGCCGGATCGCCGGGCACGAGCGTGCTCATCACCGGCGAGAGCGGCACGGGCAAGGAACTCGTCGCGCGAGCCATCCACGAAGCCGACGAGAAGCGCACCGGCGCGTTCGTGGCCGTCAACTGCGCGGCGCTCACCGAGTCGCTGCTCGAGAGCGAGCTCTTCGGCTACGAGCACGGCTCGTTCACCGGCGGGCGGCAGGGCGGGCGCCAGGGGCTCTTCGAGGCCGCCG
>JAJRVY010000045.1 GCA_024277065.1 Planctomycetota bacterium | reverse complement strand
CTGGCCGCCTTCGCGCGCCGCCACCATGACTCGGTCACGGTGCTGCCGATGCTCCTCGATCCAGCGCCCTACCGCCTCCGCGAGCACGCGCCGCAAGACGTCGTCACGCTGGGTTGGATGGGTGGCCCGTGGAACATCGAGCGCCTGCGGTCGATCGCGCCCGCTCTGCAACGAGCCGCGGCCCGGACGCGTCTGCGCCTGCGAGTCGTCTGCCGGACTTCGATCCGGATCCCCGGCATGGAGGTCGAGCACGCCGATCATCCCTGGAGCTTCGAGAGCGAGTTGCGCGACCTCGGGTCGTTCGACGTGGGTCTCCTGCCGCTCTTCGACGACGCGGAGGACCGCGGCAAGTCACCGTTCAAGTTACTCCAGTACGCCGCCGCGGGGCTGCCCATCGTGGCGTCTCCGGTAGCCGTGGACCGCAGCGTGTTCGAGGACGGCCGCGCAATCCTGTTCGCGCGCACGGAGGACGAGTGGGTCGAGGCACTCGTCGGATTGGCGGGTGACGCGAAACGACGCGCGCAGCTCGGTTCCGCGGCGCGCGCGGCACTCGAGCGCCACCTCACGTTCGAGGCGCACGCAGACCGCTTCCAGGCACTTCTGCGGCGCGTCGCCGACGACGGCTGCTGCTGAGCGTCAGTCGGGACGCGGCACGAAGCTCCAGTGCGCAGCAAGAGCGACGAGACCCTCGGCGCCCGCCGGCCCGACGCCACCGACCGTCAGCGGGTGCAGACGGTCGTGGTGGTCCAGCACGACCAGACCGGACGCGTCCCGCGCCTCGAGCGAGAGGTCGTACGAACCCGGCAGCAGAGGCATGCCCCGGATCTCGATGTCGAACTCTCCGCGCCCCGCGAGCATGTCGGGTACAGCGTCGGCCGGGACCGCGGCGCACGGCACGCCGTTGATCGTGTGGATGCGCACGATCAGGCGCACCCCACGCAGCGCGCGTTTCGCAGACCAGGAAGCCCGCACGTGCAAGACGCCCCCGTGGTCCACGACGCCGGTGCCTCCGTTCAGCGAGACGTCCGAGATCGCGAGGTCGTGCGTTCCGCTCCGCAGCCGCGACGTGCGTGCGCCGTTCCCGAGCGTAGCGCGCTGCTCGTCGGCCACCGTACGGCGATACGCGGCGACGACCTCGGGCGGCCGCCCCTCGGCGAGCACGCGGCCGTGATGTACGAACAGCAAGCGGTCGCAGAACTGCTCCATCATCGAAAGGTCGTGGGAGACGAACACGATCGAGACGCCGTCGTCCTTGCGGCGCGCCATCCGGCGCAGGCACTTGGCACGGAACTCCGCGTCCCCGACGGCCAGGACCTCGTCGATCAAGAGCACCTCGGCCGGCACGTTCGCGGCCACGGCGAATCCGAGTCGCACCGCCATGCCGGTGGAGTACGTGCGCACCGGCGCGTCGAGGAACTCGCCGATGTCCGCGAACTCGACGATCTCCCCCATGCGCGCATCGATCTCGCGCCGCCGCATCCCGTGCAGTGCGCCGACCAGATGGATGTTCTCGCGCCCCGAGAGGTCAGGGTGGAACCCGGCGGACAGTTCGATCAGCGCCGACAACCGACCGCGTACGTGAATCGTACCCGAGTCCGGCTCGTACACCCGGGCCGCGAGGCGCAGGCTGGTGCTCTTGCCCGCGCCGTTCGCGCCGACGATGCCCACGACCTCGCCGTCCTCGACCGTGAAGGACATGCCGTCAAGGGCCACGTACCTGCCCGCCGCCGGCTCCCCACGACCGACGCCTCGTGCGAGGAGACGCGGTATGGCATCGCGCAGGGAATCGGAGCGGTTGCGCAGCCGGAACGTCTTCCGGACATCGTCGAAGACCACGCGCGGAGTCATCAGACCTCCTCCGCGAAGCGCGGTGCACAGCGCTGGAAGACGAAGGCGCCGATCGCGAGGGACACGGGCGCTCCGATGAGCCCCGGGAGCAGCCCGTGCAGTGACGGCCACGTGCCGAGCAACAGCGCGTCGCGATACGCGTCGATGTAGGCGGACATCGGATTGAGTACGAGCACCGATGTCAACCACGCCTGACCCGACGGGACGGGGTACACGACCGAGGTGGCGAACATGGCGAGGACGATCCCCACCTGCACGAGGTAGTTGACGTCGCGGAAGAACATGTTCGCCGCCGAGAACAGCAGCGCCAACCCGGCCGTGAACACGAGTTGCAGGGCGAAGACGAGCGGCACGACGAGGCACGGCAGGCTGAGCGGCACGTCGTAGTGGACCATGAGGCCGCCGAGGATCACGACTCCGATGCCGAGATCGAGCAGCGCCGCCAGCACGCGCGCGAGCGGCACGACCTCCTGCGGGAAGCGCGTCTTCTTCAGCATTCCCGCAGCGAGCACCAGCGACGGCGTCGCCTGCGTGATCGACGTCGCGAAGTGTGTCCACGGGAGCAGGCCGACGAACGCGAAGACGGCGTACTCGGTGCCCGCATAGGGGCTGTCGGCGTCGAACAGTCGTCCGAAGTTGAGGACCGTGAAGACGGCCATCATCACGAGTGGCGGGAACACCGCCCACGCGGCACCCAGCGCGGCGCGCGCGTAGCGCACGCGGACCTCGCGGACGACGAGCAACCACAGCAGATCGCGGTGAGCGGGGAGTTCGCGCAGCATGAGACGCGCGAAGGCTACCGCGTGCGTGCCCGATCCCGAGGAACGTCCGCCAAGGCGCCGCAGCACCGGTCGGCCATCGACTCGGTCACGCGCAACCGGGCGGGCCGGGCGCGGCCCCCGCCGTCACGGCATGCGCGCCGCGTTCCAATCGATGGCGGAGCCGGACACGCGCGGGCGGCCCGCTGCGCGGCCCGCCACGGACCGCGCCCCGCCGATGAGCCCGGAGCAGGTGAACACCGAATCCGTGAAGACGTGGAAGCCGCGCAGGCGCAGGCGCTCGCGCCCCACGGCGACCTGGTTGATGCGGCCCGTGTGGCAGGGCACCACGAACCACGGCAGTCTCACGCCCTCGTTCCGAACGAGTGCCAGGTACGCCTCCACGCCCGCGCGGTTGGTGTTCGCGTTCAGGTGACAGTTCACGGCGCCGATGCCGAGTTTGAGCCACGGGCGGCGCGCGTACGTCCCGACGTCGCCGATGGTCCTGGCATCGCTCTCGCGGTACCAGCGCTCGAGCCAGAGGCAGAGTTCCTGGCGCCGCATGACGTGCAGGGGACGGGGTTGCCACGGGTACGGCACCGCGCCACGAACATCGGTCGGCGCAGACGGCGCACGGGAATCCACCGCCGCGGCTGCCGGCGAATCGCCCCCGTCACCACCGCTCACGAGCGAGCGGAATGCGCGGTCGAAGACCTCCGAGCGGATCGCCGCACCGCCGCGCGAGAGCAGCGCACGCGTCTCGGCGAGGGCGCTCCCGCGCCCGGCGCCGTGCGGGTCGCCCCGCGGCCTCCCGATGCCGGGCACGGCGCGGGACTGCCCGCCGCGCAGCGCATCACGGCGCCGTCCGAGCCAGGCGTTGAACCAGCCGACGACGTCGCCCGGCGTGGAGCGATCACGATCATCCAAGGGACGGTGTCCGTTCACCGTTCCACCTCCTGCGCTCGCGCCACCGATCCATCCAGGCCCCAGGGCCCGGCCCACCGGCGGTATCGACAGTCGCGCCCGCAACTCGACCCCTGAATCAGCAGGCGAGCGCGTCCGCAGCACCAACGACCTACACAGGGAAGAGCCACGGCTCGGACCTGCGCACGCCACGCAGGCACCGGAACACTTCGGACCGGGCGCCTACGGCGACTGCGCCGTGCGGTGGGCGTCGCGGAACGCTGTCGCGATGTCGAGGGCGGCGACCAGCAGGCGCCGCGACTTCTTCGCCTTCGTCTCGTAGCCGGACGTCTTCGACGTGGTCTGGCGCACGACGACGACATCCATGTCGTCCTCGGTCTTGACCTCGATGGTCGTGCCCGAGCCGCCCGGGGCGAAGCGCTGCGCGAAGTCGGCCAGGCCGTCGCCGGCGAAGGCGACGACGACGCAGTAGAAGTACGCGTGCGGCGTGCCCTGCACGCGGTTGAGCACGACCTGTCCCTGGACGGAGAGGAGCTTGCCGGGCGGGTCCGCCACGTCGATCAGGATGCGCGCGTCGGCGGGCCCCTCGTCACCGCCCCCCTCGGGCAGGAGGAGCTGGCCGTGCAGCTCCCCCGCGGCGTCGATGGCCGCCCGCTCCGCGGCAACGACCTGCTGGATGTGCCCGGCCTTGAGCACGAGATCGGGCTTGCGGTGCACGGTGCGCATGCCGCTGAACCACTGCAAGAGCACCAGCACCACGGCGTCCACGGCGACGATCAGCGCGACGGCGGGGCCCAGCGCGACCAGCGCGGCGACGGTGGCGAACACGATCAGGACCGTCGTCACGGCGAGCAGAAGGAAGCCGATGGGACTCGTCAGATCGATGGCGCTCGCGTCCCAGCGCTTCATCGCGATATCCAGTTTCACGATCGAGGGGATGCGCTCGAACGGCACGCGACGCCACGCGCGATCGGTGCGCAGCCCGCGCCGGTCGAGGGCGTTGTCGAAGCCCACCACCCACGACAGCGCGACGGCGACGACGAGGAACGGGACGCCCGGCAGCACGGACAGCCAGACGAGCTGCGCCGCCATGCCGACGGCGACCAGCGCCAGGGCCCACGTCATGCGCGTGCGATACGCCAGGCGCTTGGCGAACGCGAACTGCAGCACCGGTTCCTGCGACTCCCGCGGGAGCCCCTTCGCCGCGGCGCACGCGGCCGTCACGACGCGCGCTCCCCGCGGATCGCGTCGAGTTCCCCGTACCCGATCTCGCGCCAGTAGAGCGGACACGCGCCGTGACAGACGGGCAGGTGCTCGCAACCCCGGCAATGAGGCGGGGCGTGCTGCTTGGCGCGCAGCGCCCGGGCCTCGGGCGACTGCCACACGTCGTCGAACTCGCGTTCGAGCAGCGAGCCGACGGGAGCGTCCCACGACGCGCACGGCAGCACGCTGCCGTCGGCGCCGACGGAGAGCAGCCCGTCGCACGCCGCGCACCCCTTGTTGCCGAGACCGGCGGCGATGGTGTTGAACATGCAGAGCGGCGTCGGCGAGTACCACATCAGCTCGACGCCCGCGCGGCGGCTGCGGTCGATGAGCTGCGGCAGGATCTCCGCGATCTCGCTGTACGTGACGGTCGGGCCGTCCGCCAGCGGGGCGCTGCCCGTCGGGATGACGAGGTTCATGCTGCAGCGCTCGAGGCGCAGCACGTCGCGCACGAACTCCGGGAAGCGCAGGACGTCACCCACGTTGGCGCGGCAGACGGTCGTGTTCGTGTGCACGGCGAGTCCGGCGTCGCGGAGGTTGGCGAGGCCCGCGAGCGTGCGCTCGAACGCGCCCGGCATCCCTGTGATGCCGTCGTGCACGGCCGCCGTCGTGCCCTCGACGCTGACCTGTGCGGAATGCAGCCCGGCGTCCACGAGCCGCGCCACGAGCGCCGGGTCCTCGCAACGCAGCCCGTTGGTGACGAGGTTCACACGCAGTCCGAGCGAGCGCGCGTGCCGGATCATCGCGGGCAGGTCATCGCGCAGCGTCGCCTCGCCGCCCGTGAAACTGACGCTCGGCACCTGCGCGTCGCGGGCGATGCGGTCGAGCACGCGGCGGACCTCGTCCAGCGTCATCTCGCGCTCGCTGCCGACGGGGTTCTCGGTCAGGTTGCAGCCGGCGTAGCAGAACGAGCACGACGCGTTGCAGCGGTATGTCACCGCCACCTCGGAGAGTACCGGCAGCGGCGAGAAGCTCATGCTGACGGGCTGACGCGTCACCGCCGTGGACTCGTAGTCGTCAGGTAGGCCGTGGCGCAGCATGCAGCGCAGATCGAGCAGGAAGCGCTCGGTGTCGCTCACGGCGCGGACGTCGCCGGCGTGGGGCGCGAGGATCTCCGCGATGGGCTCGCCGCCGAGGAGGCGCCGCAGCATCGCGACGGCGGACGCGTTCAGTTTGAACGCCTTGTTCGGGCGCTGGATGAAGACGCCGTCGGTCTCGCGCACGAACACGTAGTCGCGCACGTTCGCGGCCCACTCGTCGGCCCAGGCGAGGTCCGCGACGGCGACGGCGCCACCGCGCGGGCGATCGTCCGACGTCAGCGCGCGCGGCGGCATCAGAACGACCCTCCGCTGTGGCAGGCCGAGTGACAGGCCGAGTGGCACGCGCTGTGACAAGCCGAGTGGCACGCCGAGTGACACGCACTGTGACAGGCGTCGTGGCAGGCCGAGTGGCACGCGCTGTGACAGGCGTCCGCCCCGGCCGCCCCCGGCGCCGCCAGCGAGTCGCCGAGGAAGTCGTCGTACGAGACGGCGTCCGCGCGGATCGGCATCTGACGCTCGAAGCGGCCGGCGCGGAACGTCGGATCGTAGTCGTGGTAGCCGTACTGCCCGTAGTACCAGTGATACCAGCCGAGGTGGCGCAGGCCGTCGGGGCGCGCCTCATCGGCGCCGCGGCCCTCGTGGCCGTCGTCCTCGCGTTCGCGCCAGACCTCGCCGATCTGCTCCTCGTAGTACGCCCGCGTCGCGTCGAGGTCGCAGTCCCATGCCTTCTTGCGAACGGCCGCGACGACGTGCTGCAGGACGTCCTGGAGTTCCTCGGCCGAGAACTCACCGTCGTCGCGCGCCGCCGCCAGCATCTCGGCCTCGCAGTCCTCGAGTTCGACGCGCTCCGCGGAGCGCCGCACCAGCACCTCGACGCGCAGCGGGTCCTCGCTGACGACCTCGAGGAAGCCGTCCCTGACGAGCCGCTGCAGGACGACGCTGAGGATGTGCTTGTAGGGGAGCCCGAGGAAGAGCGCGACCTCGACGGGCGTCAGCGTGTCGCAGACCTTGCCCT
>JAJRVY010000044.1 GCA_024277065.1 Planctomycetota bacterium | reverse complement strand
CGCCGTAGCCGGCGGGCCCTAACCCACTCGGCGATCAGTCGCGACTCCGGGGATCGAAGATCGTGCGCTCGTTCGTGCCGGCGAGGTCGCGGATGATGACGCGGCCGTCCGTGTGGACGATCGCGACGCGGTTGCCGGGGAGGACGCGGAGGTCGGGGATGGGCTGGTCGCTCGTGAAGCCGACGTCGTACGCGCGTCCGCTGCGCAGATCGACGAGTCGCTGCCCGTCGGCGGTCGCCTGGATCGCGAGGTCGTCGCGGGAGCCACCGCCGGGCCAGTAGACGAAGCCCGCCTGCGTATCGACGGCGACCGGCTCGCCGGTCCGCGTCGCGATGATTGCCTGCTTCCCACCGGCCCAGACCTGCACGTAGCTGCCGCCCGGTGAGAACCGCGCGTTGGCGTTTCGGTCGGTGCTGAGCAGGCGCGACGTGCCCGAGCGCAGGTCGAGGAGGCGCGGGCCATCGGCGCCGCGGTGGATCACGAAGCCCGGCAACTGCGAGAACCGCGGCCAACTCGACCAGGGCAGGCGCCGCTCGATGCCCTCGGCGGCCATGGTGATGACCATGTCGGCGCCGTCGTGGCGGGTGGTGGCCCACGCGACCCACGGGTAGCTCCGCGCGGCGTTGACCTGGTCACGCGACCGTGTGCGCAGGATCTGCCCCGTCTCCGGGTCGTACTCCCGTCGCAGGTCGAGCTCGTAGAGGTCGCTCGTCCACGCGACGTAGGCGTCGTCCGTGGTCCAGGGAACGCCGTAGGCTGCCTGCAGCCCGCGCTGCGGCAGGGCGGCCAGGCTGCCGTCCTCGAGGTCGAGGATCCAGGTGTGGGCGCGCGCGCCCCGGTGGCCCTTGGCCGCCAGCAGCACCAGCCGCCGGCCGTCCGGCGAGAGGTGGCCGGGGGCGACCGTGACGTCCGGGGCGCCGAGCTCGACGTCGAGCCGCTCGAGGAGCACCGCGGCCGACACCGCGCCGGCCGGCAGCAGAACGGCGAGGGGGATGACCGCGGCGAGCGTCAGGCGGCGCAGGACCGTGGAGGCATGGTGCGGGGCCCGCACGAACGTCACGAACGAGCCGGCGAGGAAGACCACCGGCAGGGCCACGAGCGCCCCCATCGCCATCTCCTCGCTCGGGAGCAGCTCCCTGTCGATCCACGCCAGCAGCGGTAGGGCGCCGCCGAGCGCCGCGCAGGTGACGAGCGCCGCGCCGACGGTGGCCAGGCCGCGCTCGAGCACGGTGGACCAGAAGACGACCGTCGAGACCCCGGCGATTCCCGCCCAGATCATCCACCAGGAGATGCGCCCGAGCTCGTGCGTGAGCCGGTCCGCGGCATCCGGCGGAGCGAGCATTCCGTACAGCGCGCCCGTCACGGCCAGTGTCCAGGCCGCGAAACCGAGGGCGGCCAGTGCGAGGAACGCGATCTTCGCCGTCCACAGGGACGACGCCCCTACGGGCAGCGCCGCGTACGACTGCGCTCGGCGACTCGAGACGTCGGCCGCCACGAGATCCGCCGCGACGACCACCAGGTAGAGCAGGGCCGCCGCAAGCACGAACCACGCCCCGACGTCGGCGCGCCAGTCCAGATAGGTCACGTTCATGGCCAGCAGCGCCACCGGCACGAGGAGCGCGCAGGCGACGGTGAGCGCGCGCGTGTCACGCCACTCTTTCTGGATGAGCGTCAGGAAGGGCTTCAGACGGCGCACGGCTGCACCTCCTCGTGTGTGGCGTTCGTCGTCGCGCTGCCCGCAGCGGCGCGGAAGACGTCCTCGAGGTCGCGGTCGAGACGGTGCACGGCGGCGACCTTCGCGTCGGCGTGCAGCGCGCGTTCGTAGGCGGGGTGGAAGTCCAGGTACGTGAGCACGACGTCGGCGCCGGTGCGCTCCGTCGCGGGCGCCCCCGGCGGCGACCAGATGACGTCAGCGTCCTCGAGCGTCACGGAGAGGCGCACGGCGCTCCTCTGGATCTCCTCGAGGTCGGCGTCGAGGCGGATGCGGCCCTGCTCCATCAAGACGACGCGATCGGCGATGCGCTCGACGTCGGCGATGGAGTGCGTGACCACGAGGACGGTGCGACCCTCCTCGCGGAGATGGCCGAGGATGGCGGTCAGGACTTCGTGCCGCACGATCGGGTCGAGTCCGGCGAAGGGCTCATCGAGCAGCAGCAGCTCGGGGCGGTGGGCGAGCGCGGCGATCAGCGCGTGCTTGGCGCGCTGGCCCTTGGACAGCGTCGTCACCTTGGCGCGGGGATCGAGGTCGAGCCGTTCGCAGAGCGCCGTCTCCTCGTCCCGCGACCACGTCGGATAGAACGGTTCCAGGAACCGCAACCAGTCGGCGACGCGCATCCAGCGCGGCACATCGAGCCGGTCCGGGACGTAGCCGACGATCCGCCGCACGTCCGGGCCCCGGCGCGCCGGATCGAGCCCCAGCACGCGCACACGGCCCGGCCGCGGCCGCAGCCAACCGGTGAGCAGGCGCAGGAGCGTCGTCTTGCCCTCGCCGTTGCGGCCGAGCAGCGCCGTGACGCTGCCGCGCGGCACGCGCATGTCGATGCCGCGCAGCACGGCCCTGCGGCCGAAGCGATGGGTGAGGCCGGTGACCTCGATGACGGGATCCTGTTCCCGACCGTGTTCCCCGTGTTGCGAGTTGTCCATGGTGTTCACTAGAGCACCTCCTCTGCGGCGCTGCGCAGCGAGCGCGCCACGAGCTGTTCGATCTCCTGCGGGGAGAGGCCGGCGGCGAGCGCGTCCAGCGCGGCGCGACCGAGACGCTCCGCGAGCACGCCGCGCGCGGCCTTGCGGCAGCGCCCCGGCGCGCCGCGCGCCACGTAGACGCCGGAGCCCGGCCGCGTCTGCACCGTGCCCTCGCGTTCCAGCTCGCGATAGGCGCGCGCCACTGTGTTGGGGTTGACGAGCGCCTGCGTGGCGAGTCCGCGCACCGATGGCAGGCGCTCGCCCGGCGTCAACCGTCCGCCCGCGACGGCTAAGCGCACCTGATCGGCGATCTGCTCGCTCGGTGGCGTCGGCGCCCGGGGGTCGATCTCGATCCGCATGCCTGGTTCCCTTGCCGCGTCCCGGCGTCGGTGCGGGACGACACGTCCCGCGGGAACCGTCCTATCGGACTAGTACGGTCACACGCTTTAGCCCGCACCATTCATGACGACTCACACGCTCCCGTGCGGATGGCTTGAGCCGCCGCGCGACTTGCGCTCTCATCTTGCGCGTTCCGTGGCAACGAAGGGAGCCGGCGATGAAGAGCGTGCGTCGATGGCGAGCGATTCTGACGATGGTCCTGGTGTCGGGCGTGGCGGCGGCGCCGGCGTGGGCCGATCACGTCGAGGTCGGACTGCGGGCGCCGGGCGTCGAGGCGGGCGACTTGTTCGGCTACTCCGTGGGCCTCGACGGAGACTGGGCGGCGGTCGGCGCCTATCGGGCGGGCAGCGACAAGGCGGGCGCCGTGCATCTCTTCGCGCGCCGCGCCGGCGTCTGGCGTCGCTCGACCGTGCTCACGGCAGCGGCGCCGGAGGCGAACGGCGGGTTCGGGTTCGCACTCGCGCTGGACGCGGACACGCTCGTCGTCACGGCCACGGGCGACGGCGGCACGCGGCGCGCCCCGGGCTCCGTCGAGATCTTCCGCCGCAGCGGCGACGCCTGGGCCCACGAGCAGACGCTCACGCCGCCCGACGCGGAAACCGCGACCCACTTCGGCCGCTCGCTGGCGCTGGACGACGACACCCTCGTCGTCGGCGACGCGGGCGACACGGCCGCCGATGCGCAGTCGGGCAAGGCCCACGTCTTCGTCCGCCAGGGCACCAATTGGAGCCTCCAGCAGACGCTGACGTCCGACGCGCCCGCGAAGTTCGAGCGCTTCGGGGGCGCCGTGGCGCTCGACGGGGACACGCTGGTCGTCACCGCCCGCGGCACGAAAGTGGGTGGCCGCGCCATCGGGTCGGCGTTCGTCTTCACGCGCAGCGGCACGACCTGGTCGCTCGACCAGCGACTCATCCCGGACGATCCGGTCACCGACGATGCCTTCGGCGACGCCGTGGACATCGATGGCGACACGCTCGTCGTGGGCGCCGAGGACATCTCCCACAGCGGCACCTTCTTCGACGGCGCCGCGTTCGTGTTCACCCGTGACGGCGCCTGGTCCCAGGTGGCGCGCCTCGTCGCATCCGACCCCAAGCGCAACCAGCGTCTCGGCACGTCCGTGGAACTCCGTGGCACGATGCTCGCCGTCGGCGCGCGTGGCGACCGCTCGATCACAGTGTTCGAAGGGGCCGGCGGCACGTGGGCCGAGCAGGAGATCATCACCGGCTCGGACGCCGGGATCGCCGGCTCCTTCGGCAGTGCGATCGCGCTGGGCGGCGATGTGATCCTGGCCGGTGTCTCGCGTGCGCCCCCGAACGTCGGCGTCGCCCTCCTGTTCGATCCGAACGCGGTCAGCGTTCCGCCGAGTGCGTACATCGTGCCCAGGAAGGTGCGGCTGACCCTGCCCGCGCCGGGCAAGCGCGCGGCAACTCCGGGGCTGACGGCGAGCGGCACCCTGGACACGGGCGCGCTCCCCGCGGACCTGTCCCTTCCCGCCTGGCTGACGATCGGCTCACGCGTGTTCGCTCTGGGCGCGCCCTCGTCACGGAAGGGCGGTCGCTCGTTCCTCGTCGATGACGGGACGGTGCGCCTCGAGATCAAGCCCGACGCGCGAGGCGGCTCGCGGTCCTCGTTCCGCCTGGCGTTCACCGGGGATCTCGCCGGCGCCGTCACTCTCGACGGAGATCTCATCCTGCGTTACGAGACCGACGAGTTCGAGGCGGGGTGTGTCGTGACGACGGCCCGCGGGGCCTACAAACTGGGCAAGGTGCCGGGCAGCCTGAAGAGCCCGTCGCTCGATGTGCGACAGGCCAAGATCAAGCTCAAGGGCGCGGGGAAGGACTCCTTCGCTGTCACGTTGGGCTTTGCCGCCGACGGCGCGCCGCCCGCCGCGGCGAGCGACGTGACGATCGCGGTCGGCACGTTGCGGGTGACGATCCCCGCCGACCGCTTCCGGCGCAAGGGCGCCCGCGACGTGTTCAAGGGCGACATCGACGGCGTCCGCAGCGTCACCGTGGACCACGCCAAGGGCACCGTCCGCGTGCGCGCGAAGGGACTGACGCTCGACGCCGCGCCGGAGGGGGCGTCGGCGCTCGGTTTCGCGCTCGATGTCGGCGCGGGGGAGAGTTCGGTGACCGTGCGCGTCGTCCGCAAGGGCAAGACGCTGCGCGGTTGACCGATCGGTCAACCAGCCGGTGCGGGCCCTTGGGGCTCGCGCAGGATCACGTCGTCCGGTGCGGGTCTCAGCGGGGGAAGTCGGCGAACATCGTCGTGATCGCGTGCTCGAGCCGTCGCTTGACCAGCTCGATCGTGGGCCCGTCCGACATCTCGCCCGTGGCGCGTCCGATCCAGATGGCCTGCCGCGTCTGCGGGTCCACGAGCGCGATGACCACGCCGCTGCGGGGCGTCGTCTTGGAGATCTCGATGCGCGTCTCGGGGTCCACCCTGACGTCGAGCGCCTTCATGTCCACGCCGACGGCGAAGATCGCGAGCATGTCGGGCTCATCGACGACGGCCGTGCGGCCACGCTCACGCAGCTCGCGATCGACCAGGAACATGATCTCCGCGCCCACGTCGAGACCCGTCGGGGTCCACTCGTGGTCGGGGTCGCGAACCGCCGCGGCAGCCGCGGCCCAGGCGTACGTCCGGAACGGGGCCAGTTCCACCTTCGGATTCGTCTTGGCCTGAACCTCGATGTCGGCGAGCTCCGGCGGGGGCGAGGAGGCGCACGCGCCGAGGCCGAACAGAAGCAGCGAGCAGAGAACTGTCATCAGGATGGAACGCATCTTGCGTCTCCTTCGTGTGCTTTTCTTGGGGGGCGGGGCAGGGGGATGCGCAGGGGGCGGGCCGGTTCACTCGGCCAACTTGGCCTTGCCCTTCTTGCCCTTCTTGTTCGTGAAGTGAACAGGTGCGGCGGCACGCGCCAACGAAGTTCCGAAGAGCACGTGCACGGTGATCGTGCGTGGAAGATCCTTGCCCCGCGCCGCCGCGTCCAGCCCCTCGCCGCAGAGCGCCGCGGCGAAGTCGCCCTTCTTCAGCTTGACGCTGAACTTCGCCGCCGGATCGGCCGCCGCGACGCCGCCCTTGCGGCGTAACTTGACGCTGAACTTGTCGCCGCCGGGGAGCTTGCCCTTGCCCTTGGCATCGAGCGTGAACGTGCGCCCGACGCCGCCGACCACGACGACGACCTGCAGCCCCTTGGTCTCGATCCCCGCTGCGACCGGCAGTGTGCCCTTCAGTGTGATCTTGTCCTTGCGGCCCTTCTTGTAGTCGAGCGTCACCTTGATCTTGGTCACGACGAGGTCTTCGCGCGTACTCGGGCCGGCGCCGCCCAGCGGCGTGCTGCCGGCGTCCCGCGGTTCGCTGCCGGCGGCCAGCTCCAGCTCGTTCGGGAAGCCGTCGCCGTCGGAGTCCAACGACTCGAGGGCCGCGGTGGACGTGGACCACAGCTCACGGCTCACCACGCCGTCACTCGCGGCGAAGAACATACGGCCACGGGCGAACGTGAACTGCGTCGCCTCCGAAGACAGCGGTCCCGGGCGGAGATCCTTCACCAGAGCGGTTCCGTCGCGTGTGCCGTCGGAGGTGAAGAGCTCGACCCCGCTGCCAGCGTCGAGGGCGTTGAAGAGGACGCGGCACGTCGCGCCGACGGCTGTGATGTCGGCCGGCGTGATCTCGCGCACCATGACCGTGCCGGCCTCGGTGCCGTCGCTCTTCCACAGCTCGGCGCCGTCGGTGTCGCTTGACGCCGCGAAGTAGAGCAGCGCGCCGGCGCGGGTCAGTCCGGTGGGGTCCGAGCCCGCGGGGCCCGCGGCGATGTCCTTGACGAGCCAGGTGCCCTCGTCGCTGCCGTCGGTGGTCCACAGCTCGCGGCCGTGTGTCTCGTCGGTGTGGAAGAAGTAGAGCCTGCCACCCAGTTCCGTGAGATCCGAGTCCGCCGCCAGGGTCGCGTCGGCGAGTCGTACGGGTGTGATCTGCCGCGTACCGTTCTCCGTCCCGTCCGTGACCCACATGTCCCCGATGTGACCGACGGGGCCGACCGTCGCCGCGGTGAAGAACACCCGGTCGCCGACGGCGTACATGCTCTGCGGGTTCGAGCCGCGGTTGCCTTCACGGAGGTCGCGGACGAGGTGTGTGCCCCCCTCGGTGCCGTCGCTGGTCCAGAGTTCGGTGCCATGGGGGCCATCGTTGGCTGAGAAGAACAACGCCGAGCCCGTGGCGACCATCTTCTGGACGGATTCCCCGAACGTGTCCTGGCGGATCTCGGCGACGCGCCATGTCCCGGCCTCGGTGCCGTCGGTGCGCCAGAAGGCGTCTCGCCGCTCGGCGTTCGTGGCGGAGAAGTACACGATCCCGTCGAGGACGACGAGGTCCGTGGGCGCCGAGCCGGCGCCGCCGGCGTGGATGTCCTTGACGAGCGTGGTGCCCTCGGGCGTGCCGTCGGTGCGCCAGAGTTCGCGTCCGGACGTCCCGTCGTCGGCGCTGAAGACCGCGAAGTCGCCGACCGCGACGATCTCGCGCGGCGCCGAGCCTCCGTCCGGGTCGATGTCCTTGACCAGGGCCGCGCCGTCGCCGCCGGTCGAGGTGATCCACAGCTCCTCGCCCGCCACACCGTCGTCGGCGGCGAAGAGAACGCGGTCGCCGAAGACGGCCAACCCCTGCGGCGTCGAGTCCGTGTTCTCCGGGTTCAGGTTCGCCAGGAGCCGCGTGCCGGCCTCGGTGCCGTCGGTGGCCCAGAGTTCGTTGCCCACCGCGTTGTCGTTCGAGCCGAAGAGGATCTCGCCCCCGACGTATCGTCCCCAGGAGAAGCGCCCGCCGAAGGCGCCCGGCTGGACGTCCTTCAGGAGGACCGTGCCGGCCTCGGTGCCGTCGCTCACCCAGGGCTCGCCGCCGTGGATCCCGTCGTCCGCTTCGAAGTAGAGCAGGCCGCCGCCGTCCACGAACGCGTACACCTGACCGTCCGCGTCGCCGGGGCCGATGTTGCGCACCATGAAGGTGCCTCCCTCGGTACCGTCCGAGCGCCAGAGCTCGGTGCCGTTGACGCCGTCACTTGCCTCGAAGAACAGTAGGTCGCCGCTCACGACGAGATCGCGGACCACCGCGTAGCCGGTCGGGTTCACGGTCTTGACGAGCGTCGTTCCGGCCTCCGTGCCGTCGCTCTTCCAGAGTTGCCCGCCGCTCACCCCGTCGTCGCCCTCGAAGTACAGCGACCCGAGCATGACGGTTAGCCGTCGATCGACTCCCGACCCACGTCCGGGGTTGAGGTCGAGGACCATCTCGGTTCCGGCCTCGGTGCCGTCGCTCACCCAGAGCTCATAGCCCGTGTCCACGACGTCGTCGCGCGCGACGAAGTACGTCTTGCCGCCGAGTTCCGTGAAGTACGCCGGGGCGCTGCTGGCGTTCCCGTCGATGTCACGCAGCATCGTGGTGCCGGCCGTGGTGCCGTCGCTGATCCACGGCTCCCAGCCGTGCGTGCCGTCGTCGGCGGAAAAGTAGAGCAGTCCGGCCGATTCCACGGGTCCGCTGCGCAGCCCGGAGCGGATGCCGGGGTAGATGTCGCGCAGGAGTTCCGTTCCCGCCTCCGTGCCGTCGGTGCTCCAGAGTTCGCGGTTGGTGTCAGGCAGCTTGGCGGAGAAGTAGAGGCGCCCGTCGAAGGTCGTGAACAGCACTGGGGAGGAGCCGCCCGTGGGAGCGAGATCCACCAGCAGTTCGGTTCCGGCGGCGGTGCCGTCGGTGGTCCAGAGTTCACGCCCGTGCTCGCCGTCATCGGCGATGAAGATCGCCTGGTCACCCAGGACTTTGAACCCATCGGCTCCCGACGAGCCGCTGCCGGGACGAATGTCCTTCAGCAGGCGTGTCGTGCCCTGTGCGTCGCGCACCCACGGCTCCACACCCTCCGCGTCGGTCGTCGCGGTGAACAGGACCAGCTCACCCAATGCGACGAACCCCTGGGGCCGTGAGTCGCGCAGGACCGCGGTGTCGCGAATGTCCTCGACCAGGGTGACGGCATCCTCGGCGTGGGCGCGGGGGCCGACGAGTGCGAAGAGCACAACCAGAGCGGCGGTGCCCATCGCGAGTCGCGTTGGCGGCATGTCGGAGTCCTTTCCGATGGCGCCGGCGGCGCGGCGCGGGACGAGGGGATGGCGGTGGCGTCGTGCGCGCGCGCGCTCGAGGGGTGGGCCACCGTGCACACGATCCTCGGCCAGAGCGCGGCGGCGGGCAAACTTGCGCGGGCCCTACTCCACGCTCTCCGCGGGGAGGCGCAGCTCGAGCGCCGTGTCGCCGGCCCTGGCCCGGCCGCAATCGACTTCGATCCGTGGGTCGCGTGTGGGGCGCACGCCGAGCGTGCCGTCCTGCGGCAGGACGCCCGAGCGGAACCCGCGCAGGTAGCGCCGGCCCTTCTCGGGCGTCGGCGTGTCGAACATCACCGTGCACTTCTGGTCGCGCGGGACGACCAACGTGAAGCGTCCGTCGCGGCCCGTCTCGACGCGGCGCCCGGCGATGTCGATGCGCGCACCCGCAACCGCCCATCCATCGGACCGCCGCACGCGGCCCGTGAGCGTCCAGACCGCCACCGCCGGGAGCGGCCGGCTCGCGGCGCCGGTGTCCACGGGCTCTCGCTCGCCCGGCCCGAACTCCGTCGGCGGCGCGGCCGCGAAGAGCATGCAGAGTGCCCCGGCGATGCCGAGCAGGAGCAGCCAGACGAGGAGCACGAGGGGCGTCGCGCGATGCGTCACGCGGCGATTCTACGCGCCGGGCGTCGTCACCGGGGGTTCCATTCGAAGAGCTGCGTGAACGTCCCACCGCCCTCTTCCGCCAGTCGCCGCAGGAACGATTCGTTCACGCCGAGCGTGCCGAAGACGAAGACGTTCAGTTGCGTGCGGGAGTAGCGATTGAGCTCGCCGAACCAGCGCGCCACCTGCTCGGGTTCCGTCACGTCGCCGGTCGTCGGGCTGCCGTCCGTCAGGAAGTTCACCGTGTCCGCCGTGTTGCGCAGTTCGGGCGACGACCACGGCCGCTTCGCGTCCACTTCGAGCGCGGCGAGCAGGGCGCCGTGGAAGTTGGTCTCGCCGTTCGGGGATCGGCTGCGCGCGAACGCCGCCGCCGAGCGCTTGTTGCCGGCGGTCGCGGACTGCAGGCCGCGCTGCCAGGGCGCCACGACGGAGTCGAACAGGATGACGTTGAAGCGTGCGCGCGGGTCCAGTCGCTCGATGCCCCGTGCCAGTTCGGAGCGCGTGATGTCCGCGATCGTCACCGTCTCGTTGCCGTAGTCGCCCAGGAGCCGCTTGCGTGTGCCCTTGTCGGGGCGGAAGTTGCGATTCGTGCTGCGGCTCGTGTCGAGCACGAAGACGACGCGCTGCGAGAAGACGCGTTCGCCGTAGTAGACGGGCTCGTCCTCGGCGTAGCGGCTCGGCTCCTCGGGCCCTTCGCGCGGTCCCGTGATGGCGAGGCCCCCACGCTCCTCGGCGTGGGGCCGCTCGAGCTCCCACCACTTCTTCCAGCGTGCCGCGTCGCCGCCGAAGTCCTCGCCGGAGAGCGTGCGCAGCGCGAGGAGCATCTCCTCGCGCACGCGACCGCCCTCCGCATCCAGGCGGTCGAGGAGCGGCTGCACGATCTCGTGGTCGCCGATCCGTGCGAGGCACTGCGCGGCGGCGACACGGACCTGCCAGCGGCGGTGGGCGAGGTTCTTCGCCACGAGAGGCAGGCAGAGCGAGTTGACGTCCTCACCGAAGATCGCCAGAGCGTCCATGGCCGCGATGCGCGCCTTGGGCGAGCTGTCCAGGGTCATCGCCCGGATCGCCGATTGCGCGTCGAAGTTGCGCAGCGTGGCGCTGCCGAGGGCGGCCTCGGCGCGCACGAGCCAGTGCGGGTCGTCCATGAGCGCGGCGAGCCGCGGTCCGGCGGCCTCGAGCGCGAGCAGGCGACAGGTCCGCGCGGCGATGGCGCGGGCGAGCGGCCGCGGTGACCCGAGCCCCGCGACGATGGCGGCGCGCGCGGCCTCGTCCTTCGTCTTCAGCAGCAGGGCGAGTGCCGTCTCCCGAACCAGATCGCTGCGCACCAGGCCCGCGATGTCGAGTACCGCAGCGATCTCCGCGGGATCGGTGATCGCGCCCATCCCGGCGATGGCCGCCGCCAGCTCGGGCGGTTCGCGCATCAGGTTCAAGCCCCGTGCGCTCGGAGCCTCCGTCGGCGGCGCGTCGCGGAGCTCGCGGCCGAGGAGTCTCGCGCGCCACGCCTCGTGGAAGGCCTGCGGCGTCATGCCGAGCCGCTCCTCGAACGCCTCGCGCACGTCCCGCTCCTCGCGCAGGTCGGCGAGCATGGCCACCCATTTGTCGTGCCAGTCGGGCGCCTCCATCGCGATGGCGAAGTAGCCCCAGCACTGCATGTGGTCCTTGTACGAGAGCTGCCCCAGGGAGCTCTTGCGCAGCAGCTCCTCGATCGGGGCGAGGTCCCCGGCGAGCGCCCGCTTCTGCAGCCTCTCGCGCCACTCGTAGGCCGGGCCGCTGATCCGGCCCTTCTCCCCGCTGCAGTAGTAGGCGACGTCGCGGTGGTTATCCATGCGCCGCGCGAACCAGTGCGCGGCGCCCACGAAGGCCCACCGCGGCATCGTGCGGTTCTCGCCGTGACGCACGATCCAGCACGTCATGAGGACGTGCGTGATCAGGTGGCGCATGGACCCGTGCAGCGCGTAGTCCATGCCCGCGAGCGAGTGCATCGCGGCGGCGGGCGCCTTCACGCGCTCCTTCGAGAAGCAGAAGCCGTTCAGGCAGAAACTACCCGAGATGGCCGACTCGGAGCGTCCCGGATACGACGAGTAGATCATGTGGTTGCGCGCGGCGCGGAAGTACACGGCCTGTAGCTTGCGCGCATCACGCTCGCTCTCGGGCAGGTAGATGCCCATGGGGCGCAGCAGCTTGATGCTGCCGCCGAGCTGCTCCGAGAGCTCGTCGTAGGCGAGCTCCGCGCGCTGCAGCATGAGGTGCGCGTACTCGTGTGTCTTCGCCCAGCGCAGGCGGCCGCGGCTGTCCATGAGCCGCACCTTCGGGATGTCGGTGACGAGGTAGAAGCGGCGCGTGTAGACCACGACGACGCGCTTCTCGTCGAAGAACGGCATCTCGCCCCGGAGCTGCTCTGCCATCGTCGCCCGCGCGTCCTGGCGCAGGGCGTCCTTCACGAACGGATCGCCGTACCCGACGTCGCCGCACCGCGGGCACGTGTCCTGGTGCGGGAACGGGCAGCACGTGTGGTTGTCGAGGCAGGCGCTGCACGTGATCTTCCCCGACACCGCGTGCCGCTTGAGGAAGCACTCCATGCGGTTCGACGCGAAGCACGCCGCGTTCCAGCCGTCCGGGATCTGCTCGCCGGGGGAGTGGATGTCGCCGCCGGCGCACTTCGCGCACGAGCACGGCTCGTTCGGCGGCGGCACCGGCGCGTTCAGGAAGTGGTAGCAGGCGCGGCGGAACTTGCAGACGCAGCGCGGCGCGTCTTCTGCGGCAGCGGTGCGGCCGAGCACGCCGATCGCGCACGCCGCCGCGCAGACCATGACCAGGAACCGCCGTAGCCGGCCGGAGATCGTCATCGCGAAGCGCCTTCCTCCCGGGTCGCGCCCCACGATGCTACCGCCGATCACCGCTTCGTGCGGGAGAGTCCGATCGTGAGCAGCGCCGCGTCGCGCCGGGCGCCGCCGGCGCCGCCGGCCACGTCCGCGGTGATCTCGAGCAGCAGATCCAGGCCCTCGAGCATGCCGTCGCCCGGACCCAGCGTGGCCGTGCCGCGCAGCACGACGCCCAGGCGCCCGAACGGACCGTCCTGCCCCTCGCCCGAGGAGGGCTCGCGTTCGATGGCCAGGAACGACTTGCCGGTGTCGCGGATCACGGAGTCCAAGGTGATCGCGCCGTTCCAGTGGGCCAGCTCGAAGCGCAGCGGGTGGCGGCCGTCCGCGTCGCGGGCGAGGAACAGGAACGACGGGTCGGCCAGCACGCTCTCGAGCATGGCCCCCGGCACGTCGGACGCCACGTCGCCGTCGCGCCGCCGGCGCACCTCGTCGCTGCCCACGACGTCGTGCAGTACGCCGCGGCCATCGACGCGGGCCTCGAGCGTGCTGTGCGCCATCACCGCGAAGAGCGCCGCGTACATCGCGGACAGCTCGGACTGCGCGGCGGCGTACAGGCGATCCCTGGCGCCCGCATCCTTGGCGCGGAACGCCGGCTCGCCGGTGGTCTCGCCGACCCACACGCGGGCGTCTCCGTACGCGATCCGCACGGCCGTGCCATCGCGGTCGGGCGCGCCCGACGCGCCGGCGGCCTCGGCTGTGACCGTGACGTCCTGCTCGATCCTCACGTCCGGGAGCTCTTCGTCGCCCGAGCGCCGCTCGCGGAGCAGGAGCGTCTGCACGTACGCGTACGTCGTCCCCGTCGCCGGAGCCACCGGCGGCGTGGCGTCCGACGTGCACGCGCCGAGCACGCCCGCGACGAGCACACCGGCCAAGATCCGGGATGCCGTGAGCAGGGGCATGAAGGCGCGGCGCACGGGCTACTCCACCAGCGACAAGAGGAACGCCTGGAACTTCTCGTGCATGTCCTTGCCGTCGTCGAACCCGAACGCGCCGGAGGGATCCTTCGGCGTGCCGCCGCGGTAGTGCTTGCGCATGTAGTCGATCAACGCCTCGCGGCCCTCTTCGCCGCGCTGGTTCATCAGGAAGAAGACGAGGCTGCCCGCCTCCTCGTAGAACAGTGCGCGGTAGTCCAGCCGGCGGTTGCCGACCGTGTTGCGCAGCTCGACGTCCGCGACGTGCTTCTCGGGGATCTTGCCGAAGTCGATCTGCGTCATGCCGACCAGCTCGGCCGCGTCGATCAGCTTGCCCTGCTTGGCGACCTGCGAGCACGCATCGAGGGAGTTGACGGTGGGATCGTCGAGCCGGCCGGCGCGCCGCCCCATCTCCATCGCCTGGTCCTCGATGAAACGCGCGAAGCCCTCGACGATCCAGTAGCCGGGGACGCCGCCGCCGCGGGCCGTGCTGCCGCTCCCCAGCCAGCGCATCGAGAGCCAGTGGTGGGTGAGCTCGTGCGCCAGCGTCTTGGAGAGTCCGCGGCCGAGCGGCTCGACGCTGCGCTCGGGGTCGGGGACGTAGAAACGCGATACGTTCTCGCTCGGCGAGAAGTACCCCGCGCTCCACGGCAGCGCCGAGCCGCTCGGAGTCTTCTCCTCGAGGTACTCCTTGCGATCCTTGTGGAGACGGACGTCGAGCGGTTGCGACAGCGCGCCGGCGCCCTTGCCGAGAAGGTGCTCGAGCGCGCGTACCGTGCCTTCGCCGACGCGCAGGCACATGCCCACGATGGCGATGTCCTCGGTGCGCGAGAACAGCAGGGTGTTCTTCGTGCGCAGACCGAGCGTGTCGCGGTTCCACGGCGCCGCGCCGCGCACGCGATTCCAGAGCGGGCTCGACTGCGGCAGGAACTCACCGCCGGCGGGCACGATGGCCTTGGCCCACGTGAACCAGATGCGCCCCGCATCCGCGTCGTCCGCCCAGGGGAAGCCGCCCGGAAGACGCGCGGCGGCCAGCGCGTCGATGCGTTCCGCGTCCACTCCTTCGCGCTCGGCGTAGGCCAGCAGTGCCGTCGCCGCGCCCCCGTAGTCACGCTCGGTGCACCAGTCCACGGCGGCGAACACCTGCGCCAGGGCCTCCTTGCGCGCCTTGTCCTCGATCGGGCCGAGGCGCTTCTTCTTCATGTTCGCGTTGGGGTTCTCGGACTTCCCGGCGAGGCTGGCCTCGTACTCCTCGAGCAGCGCGTTGCCCGCGCCGTAGCGGCGCATGTCGGCGATGAGCCGCCGCGAGTCGGCGAGCAGCCGCTCGTTGCGGTAGGCGACGAGTGCCGTCTGCAGGCCGCGCACGAACACGCCGTCGAGGACGTTCTCCCAGGCCGCGAGCACGTTCGGCTCCTCGCCGCGGAAGACCACGTCGCCGCCTTCTTCGCCCAGCGCGACGTCCGTGATCGGCACCGTGACGGCGTCGTCCGCGCCGGGGCGCACCACGATCGTGTCGTCGTCGCCGAGCTCGAACGTCCCCAGGAGCTTCTCGCCACTCGTCAGCAGCACGCCGTCGCCCGCCTCGGGTGGCGGTGGCGCGCTCTCCGAGCCGGTGGTCGCCACGCCGTCGGCCTGCGCCGTGACGGCGCCGGCCTCCGCGATGCAGATGAGGCTGCTGCCCGCGCCGAGCAGCATGAACGCGTCGGCCACCGGCGTGACGGTCTCGATCGGCGGCAGGTCGGGCAGCACCCACATCGTGCGGCCGCTCTCGATCTCCATCGCCCAGTTGCCGAAGCAGAGCACGCCGCTCGACGCGGTCGCCGGGCCGACGCGCGCGCCCTGCGGCAGCGAGCCCCGTTCGGTGAGCGCGCGCTCCTTGCGGTCGGCGGTCAGCATCCGCAGGGAGCCCGGCCTGTCGAACCCGTAGAGCCGGCCGCCCGCCGCCGCGGGCCACGTGACGATGTCCGACGACTTCTTCTTGCGTGTCTCGTCGGGGTCCACGACCAGCGAGCCGTTCCAGCCGCCGGCCTTCGAGCGGGCGGTCACGTACCAGCCGCCGCGTTCGCCGCCCTCCAGCCAACCGAGGATCAGCGCACGCCGGTCCTCCACGCTCGGGTCCTTGACGATCTTCACGATCTCGTGCGTCGTGAGGTTGCCGAACTTGGGCCTCTTGCCGTCGATGTCCTGCACCTCGAGGACGTGCATGCGCAGCGTCCGGTCGGCGCGCGTGCGGGAGACGCCTGCGATGAAGGTGCGCGAGCCGTCACGACGGACGGCCAGCGTCGCGTAGGCGTCCTCGCCGTCGCGGTCGCCGCCCTTGGGCAGCCAGTTGGCCTTCGCCAGTTCGCGGCCCGTGCGCGCGTCGAAGAGCTTGATCTTGGCGCCGTCGCGGATCGCGATCTTGCCGCCGACGATGCAGGCGCCGCCCTGGAGGTCACCCTTCTTGCGCCACGGCGATCCGATCTTGCCGTTCTTGAGGGGAAAGCCGCGCAGACCATCCTTCTCGGCGACGATGATGCGCCCCTGCCACGCCGCGAGCTGCGCCCAGGTGCCCTTGCCGAGCGGCCGCGACGCGATCAGGTCGCCGGTGCGCGCGCGGTAGACGAGGAGTGTCAGCGCGCCGTCGTCGGCGGCGACCACGCTCACGAGCCCGCCCCAGGTCACCGGCTCCGAGGCCAGTTTTCCCGGGAGTTGCCGGCGCCACGCAATGGTCGGCTCGGCCGACACGGGCGCCATCGCGGTCGCCCCCGAACGCGCGGCGTCGCCGCGCGGTTGGTTCCACTCGCGTGACGCGGCGCTCTGCGCGCGCAGGGGAGCCGGGTCACTGCCGACGCAAAGTGCGAGCGCGGTAGCGATGGCGATGGCGATGGCGGCGCTTCGTCTCATCTTCTCCGTTCCTCCGGACGCACGACTCTACCCGCCCGTCGGCTCAGTCGCCGGAGCGATCGCCGAGGAAATAGCCGACGATGAGCTGCGCCGCGATCGACGACCTGCCGATGGTCCCGACGGCGTCCTCGATCGGCTCCTCGAGCCACGGCGTGCCGAGATCCAGCAGAAGCACGGCCAGGAGCACCGCGTAGGGCGAGACCAGCACGACGAACCACACACCGCGGCGCAGGTAGATGCGCTTCTTCGGACGCGTCGTGCGCGCCAGGAACGTCGCGATGCTCACGGCGATGAGGGCGGGCATGTACCAGCGCGCGACGAGCGCGATCCAGCGTCCGCCCGGCCACTCCGCGACGGGCGCGGTGCCCACGTCGTGGGCGCTCACGAACGATACGGCCGCGGCCAGGAGCGGCAGCACGACGAACGCCACGATCGCCGCCGGCCGTCCGATGCGCTGCCGGACGTGCGTCTGCCCGTCCTGGACGTAGCCCCAGCCGAGCAGGGCGGCGACGCAGAGCGAGAGTACGGCGGCGAGCGGGAGGCGGTCGCCCTGCACGATCTGCGGCCGCGCGGCGTCCGGGACCAGGGCGATGACGCCGCAGGCCAGCAGCGCGGCGACGCCGATCCAGCCGGCGCAGAACGCCACGGGGACGAGCGAGCGCCGCAGCCGCTCCGGCAGCGACAGCGCCGCGCGCGCCGCGCCGCCGATCCTCGTCGCTCCCTTCCTGCGTCCAGCCATGAGGTGCGACACGCTACGTCGGCCCCGCGCACGCGACCAAGCTACGAGTCCGCGGCGCCCACCTCGAGCGTGTTAGTTGCGCTCGAGCGTGTTAGTTGCGGCCGTCCCTCCGGTTGGGGCGGCGGTAGCATCGGGCGTTGCGGGTGTCGCGGGTGTCGCGCACTGCGGCTGTTGGGGCGTTGCGGCTGTTGGGGCGTTGCGGCTCGGGAGGAGCAATGGGACGGGACTTGATCGCGGTCGCGCGGGAATTCGGGGCGTCGGCGCGGGGGGCCAAGATCCGTGCGCTTGCGGCGCTCACCGAGCGGGCCGCTCGTCGTGGGCCCGGCGCCGCCGGCGTGGACGGCGTGGACGCGGAGGTTGCGGCGGCCGTGGCGTTCGTGCGGGCGTATCCCGATGACGCCGCGGTGCGCGCGGCCGCCGACGAGCTGGCCGGGCTGCTGCCGGCGCCGCCGCGCGTCCATCCGTTCTCGTGCGACGTCGTGCGGCGTCTCGCCGCCCTGCACCCCGGCGCGCTCACCATCGCCTGGGACGACGTCGAGGACGAGGCCCGTGTGCAGGAACTCCTCATGCTGCTGCTGCTGCCGGCAGAGAGCCTCGGGCTGGAGGACATCTACATCTCGTTCCCCGAGTGGTTCCGGCGGGCGCAGGCGGACGAGGGACGCACGGACGTCGAGCTGATCCTCGCCCTCCTCGAGCGCTCGGGCTGGCCGCCCGCGCTGCAGGTGCATGCCTACGAGGCGCTCGCGCTGCCGGTGCGCTTCGACGGTCCCTCGCACGCCGCGCTCGGCGCGCTGCCGCCGCGTCTCCACACGCAGCGGCGCCCGCTCGAGCGCACGCGCACCTCGTTGCGCCGTGCGATCCGCCGGCCGCTGCCGCCCGTGAGGCGCGTCTCCGCGGCGCGCGGGCGCGAACTGCTCGATCTTGCGCTGCACGCTCTTTGCGCGCGCGATCTCGAAATCTACCCGCTGACGTACGCGCGGGCGGACGACGTGCTGCACGTTCCCGCCGGCCGTGGGCTGTCGTTCGTGATCGCGGGCGTCGCGCCCGAGCGGCGTAGCGCGCTCGAGACGCTGGTCTTCTTCCTCGTGCTGAAGAACGGCGTGCCGATCGCCTACGGACCGGCGGCCGTCGCGGCGGGCTGCTGCGAGATGGGCATCAACCTGTTCCCGGAGTTCCGGGGCGGCGAGATCCGGTACCTGTACGGGCAGTTCATGCGCGTGCTGCACGGGACGCTCGGCGTGCAGCGCTTCCGGCTGACGGCGTACGGCATGGGCGCGGGCAACGACGACGCGCTGCGCTCGGGCGCGTTCTGGTTCTATCGCAAGCTCGGCTTCCGCGCCGCCGACCCGGACGTCGAGGCGCTCGCGCGGGCCGAGGAAGCGCGCATGCGCGCCGACCCCACGCACCGCTCGAACCTGCGGATGCTGCGGCGACTGGCGCTCACCGACGCCGACCTGGATCTCTCCGCGGGCCGCGTGCCCCTCCTGCCTCTCGCGGAGATCGGCCTGGCGCTCTCACGGTCGATCGACGCCCGCTTCGGCGGCGACCGTGCGCGCTGCGAGCGCGCGGCGCGGCGCCGCGTGGGCGCGATCCTGGACGTGCCGCGCGCGGCGATCGGCCTGCGCCTCGTGGCGCCGCTGCTCGCGATGATCCCGGACCTTCATGCGTGGTCCCGGCGCGACCTCGGCGGCGTGCGCCGGTTCGTGCTCGCCAAGGGTGCACGCTCCGAGCGCAGGGCGGCGGTCGTGCTCGCAGGGCACGACCGCCTGTGCCGCGCGCTCGCGGCGCTCGCCGAGTTGCACCCGGCCGGACCGTCGCAGCCGTAGCATGGCCGCCGCGCCCGAGGGGGCGCGAGAGCGAGGAACCGTGGTCGCCCGAGACGCCGACGCCGCTGACGTACGCCTGCCGCCACCGCTGGCCTTCGGGGCCGCGCTCGTCGTCGGCATCGTGCTGCAGCTCTACGTGCTGCGCCTCGAACTCCCGCTGCCACCGGTCGTGGCCGTCGCCGCTGCCGTCGTCACCGGGGGCGCGGCGATCGCGCTGCTGGCGTCCGCTCTCGTCGCCTTCCGGCGCACCGGGCAGGACCCCAAGCCGTGGAAGACGACGCCGGAGTTCATCGTCACGGGGGTCTACAGGTGGACGCGCAACCCCATGTACACGGGCATGGCGCTCGTGCAGACGAGCCTCGCCTGCGCTCTTGCGAACGGCTGGCTGCTGGCGCTCGTCCCCGCCGTGCTCCTCGTCGTCCACGTCACGGCGGTGCGCCCAGAGGAAGCCTACCTGGAGCAGAAGTTCGGCGCGTCGTACCGCGAGTTCAAGCAGACCGTGCGCCGCTGGCTCTGAGGAGTGTGGACGGAAGGGACGCGCCGCCGACGCGCGCGTCCGCGGAGCCGGCGCGGTGCCGCCCTGCTCGCTCGACGGCTCCCTCGTGCGTGGTGCGGGCTCCGGCGCCCGTGGTCAGGCCAGGAGCCACTCGACGACGCGGGCGTCCATCCAGCGCCGGTCGGGGTCGTCGCCGCGCTCCCTGGCGATGTAGCCGAGGTGCCCGCCGCTCGGCGCGCTGTGCGGCGTGATCGCCGGGGACGGGGGCCGGTCGGGGAACCCGTTGCGCGGCACGCTCGGGTCGTCCTCGGCCGTCAGCAGCAGCGTGGGCGTCGTGATGCGGCCCAGGAACTGTGCCGCCGACGCGCGCGCATAATAGTCGTCGGCGTCGCGGTACCCCGAGAGCGGCGCCGTGTAGACCTCGTCGAACTCCCGCAGCGACCGTGGCGGGGCGCCCGGTCGTGGCCAGTCGAAGCCCGCGACGGTGCGGCGCAGCGTCGCGACGCGGCGTACGAGCATGCGTGTGAAGTAGGCGTCGTAGACGCGGTTCGCGCCCGTCTCCATGGCGCGCACCGACGCTGCGAGGAGGATGGGGGCGTTCACGGCCACCGCACGCACGAGCGCCCGCGGTTGCGCGCCGCAGTCCTCGCCGAGCATCTTGAGCACGAGGTTGGCGCCGAGCGAGAACCCCGCCACCGACAGCGCCGAGCCCGGGCACATGCTCGCGATGCTGTGCAGAGCCGCGCGCGCGTCCTCCGAGCGCCCAGCGTTGGCGGGGCGCCGTGCCAGGTGCGTGCCGGCCCCCCAGCCACGGGCATCCATGCGGAAGACGCGCACGCCGGCCGTCATGAGGCGCGCCGCGATGCGCACCATGTAGCCGCTCGAGTGGTCACCCGTCAGGCCGTGGACGAGGAGCGCCGCGGGACCTCCCGCCGGCCAGTCCTGCGGGGCGTCGTCGTGCAGGACGATGGCGTCGCAGTCGTCCAGCGCGACGACGTGCTGCTGCGTGCCGGCCCGCCGCTCGCCGGACGGCAGCAGGACGCCCGCGAGTGTCTGTGCGTGCCCACCGGGCAGGAGTGGGTGCGGGTGGAAGGGCGGCAGCGTGGGCACGCGGCGATGTTCGCGCAGCGCGCCGCCGGTCCGGAGGCTTCTTGCGGCGCGCGGGGCCCGCGACGAGAGTCCGCGGCATGAGCCGCGCCGAGATCGAGCACCTCTACCGCGCCGTACTGCCCGCCGTGCGCCATGCTCTCGAGGACCACGGGGAGCTGCGTCCGTTCGGGGCGGCGCTCGGGGCCGACGGCAATGTCGTGCGCGTGGAGCCGCGGCCGGACGGGCCGGACGGGGCGGGCCGGGCGGACGAACAGGGCCGGCAGGACGGCGGCGGCCCGTCCGGCTACGTCCTGGCGGTGTACGCCGCGGTGCAGTCGGTCGCCGCCGCGCAGGACGTCGTTGCGGCGTGCGTCTGCACCGACGTCACGCTCGAGCCCGACGACGTCGGTGACGCTCCCGACGGCGTGCGCATCCATCTCGAGGACGGCGCCGACGACGTCGTGGACGTGCTGCTGCCCTACCGCCGCGACGCCGCGGGCGCCGTCGAGTATGGCGAGATGGTGGCGCAGGCGTCCACGCGGCGCCTGCTGCCCCGCCGCCCACCCTCGCCGCACGCGCCGTAGGGGGCGCCCTACGTGGCGCCCCCGAATGTCCCGAGGTCGCCGCGACATGTGCGCAACCCATGGGCGGCCACGTAGGGCCGCCCCTACTTCTCTTTCTTGGTCTCGAGGAGCTTGGGGAGGCGCGAGATCAGCTTCAGCGGGAACTCGTCCTGGATGGGGTCGTCGCCGAAGTAGATGGCCCACATTGCGCGGCAGAGCGCGTCGCTCTCGATCGTGCCGAGCTGCTTGGCGTCCATGCGGACTGTCAGCGTGTTGTCCTTCCACGTGAAGTCGAGCTTGGTGTCCTCCGCCAGCTCGTCGAGCGTGAACAGCGCCTTGAACGCCGCCAGGTCCTTCATCGAGCCCTTCACACCGTCCTCGATGAGGTCCTCGAGGCGCGGCTTCAGCGACTCCTCGAAGGCGTCGTTGAAGTCCTCGGCGTCGATGTCGCGGGCGAGGTGCAGACGAAGCGTGCGCGCGAACCCCGGCGTGACGAGCTTCTTGCGGAAGTCGTCGTCGTCGATCAGCTCACTCGCCTTCTTGTCCTTCCACTTCGACAGTTCCTTGCGCGCGCTCGCGGCGTCCACGTAGTGGCCGCAGGCGTAGACGTCCACCTGGAAGATCGTCTTCTCGCGGATGGCGACGCCGGTGAGCGTGTGGCCCTCCATCGTGTCGAGGACGTTGAGCGTGACGGGCAGCTCGATGCCGGACTCGGGCTCCGTGACGACGGGGCGCTTGCCGCGCTCCTGCGCGAGCACGGCTCCGGTGGCGAGGGCCCCGGCCAGCAGCAGGGCCAGGGCGGCGGCGTTGCGTGACGGATGTGACATGGCGTGAACCTCCGTGAAGAGTCTACGCGCCCGCCATGCCGTCAGTCGCCGATCGTGTCTCCGTCAACGGTCGTCGCCGCGTGGAACGTGAGCCACGCGAACCAGTACATGCGGAGCGTCGTCACCTCGGTCAGCTCCTTCTCGCCGGAGCGCACGGCTCCGAGTGTCCGGGACACGGCGGTCCCCGACAGGCAGAGGGGTCACCAGACGACGGCGAGGTGCTTGCCGCCGATGGTGTCGTTGACGATCTCGTGGCGGTCGAGGATGCGCGTCGGGTAGGCGCGCGCGTCGTCACCGACGACCACGCCGATCACGCGATCGGTGCCGAGCAGCCCGAGGTCCTTCGCGGCGGCCTCGTGAGATGCGTACCACCGCGGCTCGTCGATCGGGGGGGATGATGTCGATCGGGTGGCCGGCGCGCGGGACGCCCTTCTTGACCGACTCCCGCGTGACGACGGCGGGCACGTCGTCGTTGCCGTCGATCCAGGCGAAGCCCGAGTCGTCCTTGATCTCGACGTCCCCGGCGTAGGCCGCCGCGGTGGCGAGGCCCGCCGCCGTGACCGTCAGGGCGGCGACCGCGGTCCATGTGCGATGTTGTCTGCTCACGCGTGTCGTTCTGCGTCTGCCAACGCCCGAGCGCGCGCGGTTCATTCCCGCCTCCCTCCGCGGCGTCAGCGACGGAAGACGCCGATCGGTGCGCGCGTCCGCGGGCCGGTTGCGCCGCCGCCGCGGCGGATGGCGCCCCAGCGGCGGCCGCGGCCGGGATACCAGCAGCGGGGGTAGGGGTACACGCCGCGCTGGCGCCTGTAGCGGTACCACCAGACATCGTACGTCGCGGCGCGCCGCTCCTCCTCGGCGGCCCGGATCTGGCCCAGGAGCGCGAGCGCCTCGCGGTTCGTGCGGTCGATGGCGATGACGCTGCTCGCCGCCTGCTTGGCGCGGTTCAGGTCGCCCTTGTCGTAGTAGGCCGTCCCGAGCTGCGTCTCGTTGTCCACGTCCTGCTCGTCGAGGCGTGCGCCGATGTCGCCGAGTGCGCCGAGGAACTCCTCGTCGCCGCTCGCCGCGGCGTCGTGGCCGCGACGAAGTTCGCTGTCCGACGCCTGCTGCGCGAGATCGAGCAGCCGCCGCTGTGCGATGCCGGCCACGGCCTCGTCCTGCTCGGCGGCGGCCAGGTAGTGCACGCGCGCGATCTCGTACAGACCCTCGCGCGCCGCATACTCGGCGATCTCCATGAGCGCACCGGCGTCCTGCTCGTCCGCGCGCGAGAGCATCAGTTAGGCGATGCTCTCGGGGTGGATGTCGGCGTAGCGCACGCGTGTCGTGCCCGCGACGCCCTGCGGCGTGCGGAACGCGAACTCGACGGCGCCGCCGTCGTCGGAGAGCACACGTCCGGCGAGCAGCTTCCCCTCGCGCAGGCGCAGCGCCGTCACGACATGTCCGCGCGGCGGCGGCGAGCCGCGGCGTGAACAGGGACGGGTGGGGACGACGTGAGCGCATGGCAGCCTCCGACGTTCCCAGGCTACCCGCCTTGGTCAGCGTGGCGGGAAACGAGCCAGGATGTCGTGCACGGCCTTGTCGATGCGGCGGTCGCGGTCCTCGGGCGAGAGCTTGCGCTGCACCTCGGCCTCGGCCCATCCGCGCCAGGCGATGTTGCCGCTGTTGCGCTGCACGAGGTCGAGGATCAGCGAGCCGATCTCGTAGCGGTGCACGCTCACGTGCGTCGGACGCCACGTCTGCCGCCAGTGGTAGCCGCGCACCGGCTCGTCCCAGACCGTCACGTCGGACTCGTTGCGGATCTGCACCTTGTAGTTCAGCAGGAAGTCGGCCTGCTCGGCCGGCACCTCGCTGTAGCCCGCGGCGGCGAGCGCGGTCTCGACGGAGCGGCGGATGCGCGCATCGTAGAGCGACACCGAGGCGCTCCCGGCGTCCGGGCCGGAGTGGTCGGGAGCCCAGGCCCATGACTGCCAGCCGTCGAAGCTGACGGTCGTGTCGTAGTCCGAGTGGATGGTCGGGGCCGACGCGCAGCCCGCGAGCGGGAGCAGCGCGAGGGCGGCCAGGAGCAGCGCGCGGGCGACGCCCCGCGCGCCCGAAGTCGTGTTCGTTCTCATCCGGCCATTCTCACCGCCCGGCGCCCTGCGGCGAAGCGCCGGCGTACCCGGAGTCGTGCACGGCGGCGTAGACTGGGGCGATGTCGCGTCCTCGTCGCGCGTTGCCGGTGCTGATCCTCGTCCTCCTGCTGCTCGGCGGCGCCGTCATCGCCATCAACGCCGTGCTCGCGCCGCGCGACCGGGCGCCGAACGCTCTCCGCGCACCATCCGTCGAGCTGCCCGGCGCCGCGGGCGGGAGCGGCCGCCGCAGGCGCGACCGCGTGCGCGTCGGCATGGAGGGCGGCGCACGCCAAGGGCGCACCGGGCCGCAGGACGGCGTGACGGACGACGCGGCGGTGGGCGCGGCGGACGACACGGCGGACGACATGGCGGACGACATGGGGGATGCCGAGGAGAACGGCACGCCGGACGGTGCGGGGCCTGCGGCCGGCGCCGTCCCCGGCGAGGACGGGCGCGAGACGGTGCGCGGGCGCGTGATCGCCGCCGCCACGGACGACGCGCTCGCGGGCGCGCGCATCCTCGTCGTGCGCCGCGATCACGGCTGGTCCGGCACGCGCACGAGGGACGACGGGACGTTCGAGGGGCCGGTCCCGGGCGATCCCGGCGACGGGTCGCGCGTCGAGCTGCGCATCGCGGCGCCGGGCTACGAGACGCTCACGCTGCCGTGGACCGCTGGACCCGTCGTGGCGCGCCTGCAGGCGCTCGACCACACCCCGCTTCCCGGCGACGTCCTGGGCGTCG
>JAJRVY010000043.1 GCA_024277065.1 Planctomycetota bacterium | reverse complement strand
TCGGTGTCTCCGAGCAACGAGCGCAAACCGCGCGCCAGCAAGCTGTTACGCCCGGCGGCCCCGCTGCGGCGTTGGCGCTCCTCCATGACTCGCTCCATTGCGTCGGGTTCGTCGCGCCGCCTTGCAGCGAACCCGTCGGACGCAATCGGCGCGCACCCGGGATTCCTGCTCACGCTCTCAGGGGCAAGGTGATCGTGATCTGGGTGTACTCAGAGGTGAGCTACTACCTCGACAAGCCGTTGAGTGTGCTCGATCGCTTCGCTCAGGCCAACTCCGAGCTACCGCTGCAGGTGCTGGTCGTGGTGCCCCCGTCGATGTTCCCCGAGAGCGACACGGGACCGCGCAACAGTGTCGAGGATCGTATTGCCGAATTCCGCGCGAGTCGTGACCTGTCCGTCCCGTTCGCGATCCTCGATGACGAGGACTTCGCGAAGCTCTTCGGCGAAACCTCCGGTAGCGTCCGACTGGTCGCGGACCACGAAGGCAGGATCGTCCACGCGAGCCTGGTCTCTCCCGACAATCCCGCGTGCCTGGGCCTCGCGCAGGTCTTGGTGGACCGTCTCGCGGAGTCGGACGCCCCCGGCGACGCATCCCCGAGAGAGCCGGGCGCGGTGGCCCTGCATCTCGAAGTGCGGTGCCTGCCCCGGAGTACGGTGCCAGATTGGCTCATTCCTGGCGCGCCCCTTCGCGCTCGGTGAACCCGTCGCCGCGAACGCGATGCGCGACATGCTGACGTTCCTGCGCGGGCCCCAAGAGGCCCTGCCGGCGGGGCCGGATGGAGTGGAGACCCGCGACCGGCGAGGGCCGCCGCGATGTGCCGCGCGGCCTGTAGCATCGCCGTGTGCCGACACGTCACACCTCCGAAGCGCGCCCCCGCCGCCCGCGCTGCGCACACTCGGATGAATGCCACTGGGTGAACGTGGTCCGGTGATCGCAGTTCCATGAACGCACCCCAGTGAACGCACTCCCGCGCCCGCCTGCCCTTCCATCCGTGCCCGCGGCCGCCGCCGTGCTCGCGGCGCTCGGCTGCGTGCTGCTCTCCGCCTGCGGCCCCGCGGCGCCGCTCGTGATCGGCCGTCCGGGCACCGGGGACGGGGAGTTCCGCAGCCCCCGCGGGTTGGCGGTGTCGGAGCGGGGACTGGCGGTGCTCGACAAGACCGGGCGCCTGCAGGTGCTCGATCTCGACGGCACGCCGCGGCGCAGCCTCGTCATCGTCGGCGGCAACGTGCGACGCGGGCTGCCCATCGGCGTGACCTGGCTGGCGGACGGGCGGCTGGCCGTCGCCGATACGCATTCCGGTCGCATCCGCCTGATCGACCCCGCGACCGGGGCCGAGACGGCGTTCGGCAGGTATGGCCTCGCCGCCGGTGAGTTCCTCTACCCGCAGCGGCTCGTCGCACGAGGCGACGGCGATCTCGTCGTCACCGACCACGGCATGGGCACCACCAATCGCGTGCAGGTCGTCGGGACGGACGGCTCGTCACGGCTCGTGTTCGGGGGACCGCGGCCGGAGGACGGCGCGCTCGTACGTCCGATGGGGGTCGTCGTCCTGCCGGACGCAGGCGGCTTCGTCGTCGCCGATCAGCGCGCCGGCCTGGTCCGCTTCGGCCCGGACGGGCGCTTCGTGGGCGTGCTCCCGGGATGGTCCTACGGCGAGGACGTGCTCGCGTACGGGCTGACGCGCGCGCCGGACGGCACGCTCTACGCCACCGACCTCGCCGGCCACCGCGTGCTGCGGCTGGCCGCCGACGGCACCCCCACCGGCGTGCTCGGCCGCGCGGGCACGGAGCCCGGCGCGTTTCGCGAGCCCTGGGACGTCGCCTGGTGGGACGGCCGGCTGTATGTTGCCGACATGGGGAATCATCGCGTGCAGGTGTTCGACGCGGACGACGCGGACTGGCAGCGCCCGTGAGCCGCGCCGCGCGTCTGCTGCGCGCCCCGCTCGTCGCCCTTCTCGCCGTCGCGTCGGCCGCGGCGCCGGCGGCGGCCGACGTCACCGTGGACGTCGCCCTCGCTCACGGCGGACGCTGGATCCAGGAGTGCGTGACACCTGTGTCGGTGACGCTTCGCAACGATGGCCGCGAGCCCGTAGCCGTGCGACTCTCGCTCTCCAAGGCGCGCATGCTCGGCAGCCCGCCGGTGCGCCACGAGCGCGCCGTCTTCCTCGGCCCGGGCGCGACGCGCCGCGAGTGGTTCATGGTGCCGGCGCCCGACGCCTACGCGGCGTCGCTCGCGTTGACGGTCAGCAGCGATCCCCAGGTGCCCGTGCACAACGGCGGCGACACGGCCACGCGCGGTCTCATGACCATCGACGTCCAGGGGCCGCAGCCCCTCGCCGACGCGGCGCTGCCGGCCGCCGCGCGCATCGTCGCCGTGCTCGGCGATGACCGCAACGTCCTGCCGTCGCTGCTTCCGAGCGCCTCGCGCAAGTCGCTCATCGACCTCAGCGGGGATCTCGCGCTGGTCGCCGCGATGGCGGTGGACCCCGAGTCGCTGGTGCTCGCGCCGTTCGCCCTCGAGGGCTTTGACGCCCTGGTCCTGATCGACCCGGGCCCCGACATGCTCTCGGATCCCGTGGCCCTCTCCGGCGTGCTCGACTGGGTGGCCATGGGCGGCCTGCTCGTGGTCTCGCCGGGACCCTCGTCGGCGACGCTCGGCGGCTCGCCGCTCGGGCCGTACCTGCCCGCGCGGACGGGCGCACCCCGGACGCGCGATCTGGCGCCCCTCGTCGCGCAGCTCGCCGTGGCGGCGGACCCCGTGCCCGAGCGCGACCCCAGCCGTCGCGACGGCACCTGGCTGCCCCTCGCGGACGCCGCGGACGGCGCCCTCTTCGTCGATCGCCCGTTCGGCTCGGGAACGATCCGGCTGCTCGCCTTCGACGTCCGCGCGGCGCTGCGCGCGTGCACCGACGTCGCGCACTACGCGGCGCTGGCGGAGGTGCTCGCCGGGCGCACCGAGCCCGTGCGCGACGAGGATCTCGCCGAGGTGATCGGGCAGTTCCGCTTCGGCACCGGCACCGACGTCGAGGGCGCGGTGCTCGAGGTCCTGCGCCGCGACGCCTTCCAGCCACCACCGCTGATCGTCATCCTGGCCGCGCTCGTCCTCTACGTCCTCGTCGTCGGCCCGATCGACTGGATCGTTCTGCGGCGCCTCGGCAGGCAGCGTCTCACGACGTTCACCTTCGGCGGCGCCGTGCTGCTCTTCACGGTCGTGGCCTACGGCGCGTCGTTCCTGGTGTTCGCGTCCGGCGCGGTCGTCAATCGCCTGGTCTTCGTGGACCTCGCGGACTCCGCGCGCGAGGGCAGACCGCTCGTGCGCGTGCAGGACCTCGTCGGCTACTACTCCCCCCGCGGCGCGGACCGCACGCTGTCCTATTCGCTGCCCGCCGTCGTCGAGGGCGCCTCGCTGCCCGGTGGCAGCACGTCGGAGGTCGGCTCCGCGCAGCCCTTGATCGCCTCCGGCGCCGATGCGTTGTCGCCGCAGGTCACCCTGCAGGTGGCGTTCCGGTCACAGCGCGTCGTGCGCACGGTGATCGCGGGCACGACGGGCCGCACCATCGAGACCGAGTGGCTGCCGCCCGACGACGCGGGACGCGCGCGGCTGCGCATCGTGAACGGCCTGCCCGTGGACCTCGATCGCGTGGACGTGCTGCTGCCGGGCGGTAGCGCCGGCTACTGGTTCGGCAGCGTGCCGGCCGGCGGCGAGGCGACGGCATCGCGCTCGTTCGATCGCTCGAGTGCGCTGGGCAGCCGGTGGGCGGCGGGCGGGCAGTCCCTCGATCGCCGCTTCGAGGCGAGCGACGTGGCGAACTTCCTCGGGTTCCTCTCGCGCACGTCGGCCCACGGGTTCGACGGCGCGCCCCTGCGCGAGGACGTAGCCCAACCCGTCGGCCTGGACCGCCAGGTGCTCCTCGCGCGCACCGGCATCGGCCGCGGCGACGCGCTGTTCCGCGGTCACGCGCTGCTGCTCGCGTCGGCACGCGAGTCGCCCCTGCCGCTCCCCGCGTCGGAGGTGGACGGCCGCACCCACGTGATCATTCGCAAGGAGTTCGAACTGCCATGACGGTGGCCATCCGCACAGAGGGCCTGACCAAGGTCTACCGCGGCACGACGGCGCTGCGCGACCTCGACCTCGAGATCCGCGAGGGCGACGCATTCGGGTTCATCGGACCCAACGGCGCCGGCAAGTCCACCACGATCAAGATCCTCGCCACGCTGGTGCGCCCGAGCGGCGGTCGCGCGGAGGTCGGCGGGATCGACGTCGTGCGGCGCGGCGACGACGTCAAACCGCTCATCGGCTACATGCCCGATGTGCTCGGCATCTACGACGACATGCTCGTCGGCGAGTACCTGGAGTTCTTCGCGGCGGCCTACCGCATTCGCGGCCTGCGCCGCAGGCAGCGCATCGCCGAGGTCCTCGAGCTGACCGAACTGACCGCGAAGCGCGACGCCCCCGTGATGGGTCTCTCGCGCGGCATGGGGCAACGCCTGGGGCTGGCGCGCTGCCTGCTGCACGACCCGCAGGTGCTGCTGCTCGACGAGCCCGCCGCGGGGCTCGACCCGCGCGCTCGCATCGAGTTCAAGGAACTCGTCCTGGAACTGCGCCGCATGGGCAAGACGCTGCTGATCTCGAGCCACATCCTGTCGGAGATCGGTGCGATGTGCAACACGATCGGGATCATCGAGCAGGGCCGGCTGCTGTACGCCGGCCCCATCGACGAGGCGCGCAAGAAACTCGGCGCCGAGCGCGTCGTGCGCCTGCGCGTCCACGAGGAAGGCGACGATGAACGATCGGTCAACGCCGTGCTCGACCTGTTCCGCGGCCACCCCGACGTCGAGGCCATGAAGCCCGGCGCGAGCGGCGAGGTCTTCGTCCGCGTACGAGCCGACGCCCCGGACATCTCGTTCCTCGCGCGCGACATCGTGCGCGCCGAGCTGCACCTCCTGCACCTCGAGGAAACCGTGCTGTCGATCGAGGACATCTTCCTGCACGTGACCCAGGGCAAGGTTGCCTGACACGACGCGGCACGACGGGCACGATGCACGCGTGCGCGCGGCCGCACGCTGGTCCCCGCGGCGCTTCGCGGCGCGCCTGACGCGGCAGTGGGGCGGCGCCTACGCCGTCCTCGAGCGCGACTTCCTCGCGACCACCTCGTCCCGGCGGTTCCTCGCGTTGCGGCTCCTGGTGGCGCT
>JAJRVY010000362.1 GCA_024277065.1 Planctomycetota bacterium | reverse complement strand
CCGGCCTACGGCGACGCCGTCACGGAGGCCGGAGCCCGCATGCGCGAGTTGCTCGGTGCCCGACACATCATCGGCAGCACGTCGATCGGCATGCTCGAGACGATCGGTGAGTGTGAGCGCGGTCCCTCCCTCGCGGTGCTTGCCGGGAGTCTCCCGGGCGCGCGCCTCCAGCCGTTCGAGTTGCGCCACGACCAGCTCCTGACGATGAACGATTCCGCACACCTGCGCTCGGTCGTGGGCGTCCCGGAGTCGGCGCGGCCGTTCTTCGTGCTGCTCGCCGATCCGTTCACACTCGACGCCGACCTGCTCCTGCAGCGCGTCGAGCAGAGCTACGAGGGGGCGCGCGCCGTCGGCGGTCTCTCCAGTGGCGGGACGCGGCCGGGCACGCACATGCTCTACATGGGCGACGAGGTCACGCTCTTCGGCGCCGTGGGGCTGGCGATCTGTGGCGCCGACGTACGCACCACGGTGTCGCAGGGCTGCCGCCCGGGGGGGCGCCGCTTCGTCATCACGCGCGCCGAGAGCAACAAGGTGCTGGCGCTCTCGGGGCTGCCCGCGCTCACCGCGATCCAGGACACCGTGTCGGGACTGTCCGCAGACGACCGCGAGCTCGCGCGCACCAACCTCCTGATCGGACGCGTGGCGCACGAGGCCCGCGAGAGCTTCGCGCGCGGCGACTTCGTCATCCGCAACCTGATGGGTGTCATCCCCGAGGAGGACGCCGTCGTCGTCGGCGACAAGGTGCGTGTGGGCCAGACCGTGCAGTTGCAGCTTCGTGACAGCCGGACCGCCACCGAGGACCTCGATCTGGCGCTCGACGCCGCGATCGAGCCGGAGGCGCCGCCGCGCGCGGCGCTGATCTTCAGTTGCGCCGGGCGCGGCAAGCACCTGTTCGGCGTCGAGGACCACGACATCGGGGCGCTGCGCCGCCACGCCGGCGACATCCCGGCCGCGGGGTTCTTCTGCAACGGCGAGATCGGCAACGTCGGCGGCCGCAACTTCGTCCACGGCTTCACGGTCAGCGCGGCGCTGTTCTGAGAAGGTGCATCCGCCGAACCTCGCTCCCGCGAGGCTGTTGTCGATACTCGTAGCGTGTTCGCCGCGCTCCTCCCGTCGTTCGCCGCCGTCTTCGCGGGCGGCGCTCTCCTCTGGTGGGGCGGGGACAAACTCGTCGGACATGCGGCGCACCTCGCGCGATCATGTCGCGTTCCCAAGCACGTCGTCGGCGCCGTCATCCTCGGCTTCTGCACGTCCTTGCCCGAGCTGCTCGTCTGTCTGTTCGCGGCGCACTCCGGCAACCCCGGCGTGGCGATCGGCAACGTCGTCGGCTCGAACATCGCGAACGTCGGGCTGATCCTCGGCGTCGCCGCCGTGATGGCGCCCGTCGTCGTCGAGCGCAAGCTCGTGCGGATGGACCTGCCCGTCGCGCTGCTGGCGGGCATCCTCATCGTCTTCGCGTTCTTCCCGGACGGTGGCGAGCTCGGGCGGCTCGGCGGTGTGCTGCTGCTCGCCGTGTTTGCCGGCTATCTGACGCTGTCGCTGGTGTCCGCCCGCCGCTTCCGTCGCTCCACGCGCGATGACGTCGTGGCCGATCCGCGCATCGGCCACGACATCGTCTGGGTCGTCCTCTCGCTGGTGGCCGTCGCCGGTGGCGCGCGCCTGTTCGTGGACGGCGCGACCGGCGTGGCCGAGGCGTTCCGCGTACCGGCGGAGGTCATCGGGCTCTCGCTCGTGGCGCTCGGCACGTCGCTCCCCGAACTCGTCACGACGGTGCAGGCCGCGCGACAGGGGCATCCGGAGCTGGCCGTGGGCAACGTGGCGGGCTCCAACGTGTTCAACCTGTTCCTCGTCCTCGGCGTGACGGGCACCGCCTATCCGATTCCCGTCTCGGCGGACATGTCCATCGACGTGATCGTGATGGTCGGTTTCGCGGCGCTCGCGTTCCCAATCCTGGGCCGCGACCTGCGTATCCCGCGCTATCACGGCGTCGTCCTGCTCCTGCTCTACGGCAGCTACATGGCGTGGCTGTTCCTCAGCGGGAGAGCGCCCGCGTAGCACCGCCATGAGAGAGTTGCCCGTGATGCCGTCATCCCCCTCCCCTTCCCCCTCCGCCGCGACGTCGGCAGCCGCGGCGTCCGACGTCGCGGGCCCCGATGGGCGCCGCCGCGTCTTCGACGTCGTCGGGCTGCGCTGCGCCGGCTGCGTCAACGGCCTGACGAAGGCGCTGTCGAAGGTCGAGGGCCTCGAGTCGGTGCAGGTCAGCCTGGCGACCAACGAGGTCATCGTCGTCACGGGTGACCATTTCGACCCCGCGCCGGTCGAGGACGCCGCCGCGCGCGCCGGCGACTTCCGGCTGTTCCTGCGCGCGGACGACGACGAGGCGCCGTCGGTGGCGGACGATCTGGTCGCCGAGGAGACGCGCGCCGTCGCGCGCGACGCCGTGATCGCGCTCGTGTTGTCGTCGGCCGTCATGGCCTTCGGCATGCGGTGGGTGCCCGGCGTCTCCGCCGCGACCGCGGCGTGGCTGACGTTCGCCTTCGCGATCCCCGTGCAACTCTGGTGCGCGCGGCGCTTCACCGTCGGGGCGTGGACCGCGCTTCGCCATGGACGCGCCGACATGAACACGCTGGTCGCGGTCGGCACGTGGACGGCGTTCCTCTGGTCGGTCGGTGTGCTGCTGACGTCCGGCGCCGCGGCGGACGGCGCGGACGGGCTCCACACGTGGTTCGACTCGGCGGCGATGATCACGGCGTTCGTGCTGACCGGCCGCTGGATGGAGGCGCGTGCGCGCCACCGCGCGGGCGGCGCCGTGCGCGCCCTGCTGGAACTCGCTCCAGAGACCGCCCGCGTCGAGCGCGACGGCGAGTTCGTCGTCGTACCCGTCAAGGAGGTGCGCCGTGGCGACCTCTGCGAACTGCGCCCCGGCGACCGCATTCCCGTGGACGGCGTCGTCATCGACGGCACGACGGCGGTGGACGAGTCGATGCTGACCGGCGAGAGCCTGGCGGTCTCCAAGGGCCCCGGCGATGCGCTCGCCGGGGGCACCGTCAACCGCACCGGCTCGGTGCGCATGAAGGCGCAGCGCGTGGGCTCCGAGACGTCGTTCGCGCGCATCGTGCGGGCGGTGCGCGACGCGCAGGCCAGCCGCGCGCCGGTGCAGGCGATGGTCGATCGCGTGGCCGGTGTGTTCGTGCCCGCGGTGATCACCATCGCGTTCGTCACGTTCGGCGTGTGGCTCGCGATCGGCGGCGAGGACGCGCTGTCGAACGCGATCCTGCGGGCGGTCACCGTGCTGATCATCTCGTGCCCCTGTGCGATGGGGCTCGCGACACCCACAGCCGTGATGGTGGCCGTGGGGCGTGGCGCGCGCTGTGGCGTGATCTTCCGCGATGCGTCCGCGCTCGAGGCCGTCGCGCAGGTCGGCGTCGTGGCGTTCGACAAGACCGGCACGCTGACCGAGGGGCGCCCGCGCGTCACCGACGTCTTCACCGTGCCGGCCTTCGCGGGCGGCGAGAAGGAGCTGCTGCGCGTCGCGGCGTCCGTCGAGGCCCGCAGCGAGCACCCGTTGGCCGACGCCGTCACCCGCGCGGCGCAGGCGCGCGACATCACCGCCGCGGCGGTCGTCGATTTCGAGGCCGTGCCCGGACGCGGCGTCCGCGCACGCGTCGAGGGCGCGGACGTGCTCGTCGGGAGCCGCGCCTTCCTTTCCGAGCAGGGCGTCGCGCCGGATGCGCTCGAGGACGCTGCGGCGGCGGCGGAGGAGCGCGGAGCGGGGGTGCTCGCGGTGGCGCTGGACGGCGCCCCGGTGGGCCTGATCGCCGTCGAGGACACGCTTCGCGAGGACGGCGCGGAGGCCGTCGCCCGGCTCCGCGCGCTCGGGCTGCGGCCGGTCATGCTCACCGGCGATCGCGAGGCGCCCGCGCGCGCCGTCGCCGCCGAGGCCGGCGTCGAGGACGTGCGCGCCGGCCTGCTGCCCGAGGGCAAGGTCGCGGCCGTGCGCGCGCTACGCGGCGAGGGCGCCACCGTCGCCATGGTCGGCGACGGCATCAACGATGCGCCGGCGCTGGCCGCCGCCGACGTCGGCATCGCCATGGGTACCGGCACCGACGTGGCTATCGAGGCGTCGCACGTCACGCTGGTCAAGGGCAGCCTGCGCGGCGTCGTGGACGCCGTGCGCATCGGCCGCCGCGCGCTCGCCACCATCCGCTGGAACCTCTTCTGGGCGTTCTTCTACAACGTGGCCGCCATCCCGCTCGCCGCGGGCGTGCTGATCCCCGTCTTCGACTTCGCCATCACGCCGATGTTCGCCGCCGCCGCGATGGCCATGTCGTCGGTCACCGTCGTCAGCAACAGCCTGCGCCTACGCTCGGCGTAGGTGCGCGCGTGACGTGCGCCATGGCGAACGCGCCGGTCTGTCAGCGCTGCTGCTCGTGGTTCGCTGTACCGGGATGTGTACCGGGATGCTCTGGTGATCAGCGGGCGGCGCTGCGCAGCAGTTCTTCGACGATCTCGCGCAGCGTTTCACGGGCGCGACGGAACTCGTCGAGTTGCGGGCCGTGCTCGTCCTCGATGAGGGCCGGATCCTCCACCGGATGATGCCGAGCGGCCGGCGAGCCGGGGAGCGGCGGTAGCTCCGTGGCGACGGCGTCGCAGAGCGTGATGACGAGGTCGAAGCGCTCGAGGCGCACGGCGTCGAGCCCCTTGCCGCGCTGCGCCGCGATGTCGATGTCCACTTCCTGCATGGCCGCCGTCGCGAGCGGGTGCAGGTGGCGCGGGGACGTGCCGGCGCTGCGCGCGATGACGCGCGCGCCACCGAGGGCGCGCAGCCAGCCCTCGGCCATCTGGCTGCGGCTCGCGTTGCCCCGCGACACGAACAGCACGTGCAGCGGTCGCGGCGTCACGCGCCCGGCGCTCCGTCGTCGGCAGCGTCGTCGTTCGTGGGCGCGTCGTCGTCGTCGAGCGGATCGTCCTCGTCGCTACCGGCGTCCGTCGCGGCGAGGGCGTCCAGGCGTCCGGGGGCGAGCACGATCAACTCGGGATCGCCCTCCTCGTCCTCGTCGTACAGCAGGCCGAGGGTCGCGCAGACCGTGACGCCGCCGGCGTCCTCGCAGTCCGCATCGAGGCCGCGGAGCGCAGCGCGCGCGTCGCCGTCCGCCTCGCCGAGCAGGCGCACACCCGCGACGGTGGCGGTGGCGGGCGGGTACAGCGCGATCTCGACGCACGCGCCCCCGCGATCGAACACGACGGCGATGCCGTCGGTCTCCCACTCGTCCTCGATCTCGCCGGCCTCCGGCCAGCCACCCTCGTCGTCCGGCGCGCCCAGGCGGCCGTGCACCTCAGCGCGCAGCATGCCGAAACGAATTGCACCGACACCCTCGCCGGGCTGGACCGTGTACCTCATCGCGTGGTCCTCATCGCGGAAGCCTCCCCAGCAGCTCGTCCACCGCGGCGCGGAGCTGCGCGTCGCGGCCGGCGGACTCGTCCTCCGGCGTCTGCGGTACCCGCAGGTCCGGCACGGCGCCGTGGTTCTCCATGTCGGTGCCGTCCGGCAGGTACCAGCCGCGGAACGGCGTGCGCAGCCACGTGCCGTCCAGAAGCATGTAGCCGCCGGTGCTGATCACGCCGCCGTACGTCTCCTCGCCGACGAGCGTGCCGCGCCGCAGCGTCTGGAACGCGTGGGAGACGATCTCGGCGTTGGAGAAGCTCTTCTCGTTGCAGAGCATGTTCATGGGGCGCGTGTAGCGCTGGATGAAGAGGCGGTCCTGCGGGTAGCCGTCGGTCATGCTCGGGTCCGCGCCGCGCGGCACGGTGTAGGCGTGGGGCCGCACCATGATCGACGCCAGCACGCGGTCGGCGGTCGAGCCGCCGCCGTTGTTGCGCACGTCCACGATCAGGCCGTCGCGGCCCTCGGCCGCCGCGTAGAGGTCGCGCTCGAAGTCGCGCAGCGATCCGCCGCTCATGGCGCGGATGTGGAGATAGCCCAGCCGCCCGTCGCTCAGCTCGTGGACGATGTCCGCGTTCGCGCGGGTCCACGCCCGGTAGCGGAGCTGGGACTCGGCGCCGGGTGAGATCGCGCGCAGGAGTAGCGGGATCTCGCGCGGCTCGCTCGTCTCCTGTGGGCGGCGGATGGTCAGGAGGACCTCTTCGCCGACCTTGCCGCGCAGGTGGGGCAGGAACTCCTCGCCCGGCGCACATGGCCTGCCGTCGATCTGCGTGATCACGTCGCCCGGCAGCAGCCACATGCTGCCGCCGTCCGCCGGCCCGTCGCGCAGCACGCGCGTCACGCGCCAGGCCCCCGGCACGTCCTCGTCGGGCGTCACGTCGATGCCCAGGCGGCCGTTCGCGACGCCGCGCGGCGTGCTCTTCGCAGCCGGACTGCGCAGGCCGAGGTGCGACGCGTTGAGCTCGCCGAGCTGCCGGTTCGCGATGTCGTCGAACTCGCTCCTCGTCCGCGCGCGGCGGGCGAGCGCGAGGTAGTCGCGCGTGACCTGCGGCCAGTCGAGGCCCTTCATCGTCGGGTGGTAGAAGATCTCACCCAGGTGCCGCATGGCCTCGCCGAAGCGCTGCGCCTGGAACGCCGCCCAGTCGATCTCCATCCGCGCTGCGATCGGGTAGGTCGTCTCGCCGCCGCCGCCCGTGTTCACGGCAGCCACCTTGCCACCTGCCACCAGCACCACCGTCTCGCCATCCAGCGACAGGTGCTGGATCGACGCGCCCGCGCGTAGCTTCTTGTCGTCCTTGCCGTCCCAGCCGACGACGTGCAGCTCGGCGCCGTTCGAGTAGACGATGCGGTCGCCGGCGGGCGTGAGCTCCAGCGAGACCTCGTTGCCGGGCGCGCTCGTGACGCGCCGCACGCGCAGGTACGCGTCGTCCAACTCGAGCGTCGGAGGCGCCTCGACATCCCGCTCCTTCGCGCTCCCTTTCTCGTCCTTCT
>JAJRVY010000361.1 GCA_024277065.1 Planctomycetota bacterium | reverse complement strand
GGCAATGCCCCGCGACCTCGCGCTCGCTGCCAGCCGCGTGACCACGCCTGCGGTCACCCACTTGCCACTATCCGGTAACATTCTTGCCATCTGTCGCCTCCGCGACCCCGTGGTCGCTACCGGTTCCTGCCGTCATCCGTGAGCGCCCCGCTCCGGCGTCTGCGCCCCGCGGCCCGTGCGCACTCGTGCCCGTCCGCGCGTCCGTCGCAGCGCCGCACCCCTCCGCTTCTCAAAACACGGACCGCGCAGCCGCAGCGCACGGCTACTCCTTCTCGTTGGCGTCCCCGGCGCGTGGAGCGGCCTGCTCCGCCGGGGGCGGCCCCAGTCCGTCGCTGTCGTCGTAGACACGCTGCACGGTGCCGCTCTGGCCGATCTCGAGAACCGTGACAGTGGCCCCGCCGCGGACGCGGATGGACTCGACTCCCGGGTGCAGCCGGCCGTCGAGCCGCCCGTCGCGGAAGTGGATCGTGCGCACCGTGCCATCGAGGACGGCGCCCTGCGCCAGCGTGATCGGATCCTCGACCGTGACGCCGCCGAAGCGGAAGTCATCGATCACGCCGACGAAGTCGAGCCCGACGCGCAGAGGGGCCTCGGTGTCGTGCGCGAGTGGGCGCAACTCCGGGATGCTCGCGCGCACGACCGGTCCGAAGCCGTGATCCGTGGCGACCGTGAGTTCCCTGCGGTCGTAGGAGACGTAGATGCCGACCCAGTCCCCCTCGGCGAGAACGGGGATCGCGGCGGTCACGGCCGCCTCATCGCGCACGCCCTTGTCGCTGACCGCGATGCGCACTTCGATGCGCGCCGCGCCGCGGGAGGGGACGAGCCGCACGGAGAACGCGCTGCCCTTCTCGATCAGCATCGCGGCGCCGAGGCGCTCGGGCTGCACCCAGAGTTCCAGCGACAGGCCGTCCACGACGTCGTAGGCCGGGTAGTTGCCACAGTCCACGGGACTGCCGCTCAGCCGCAGGCCGCCGCCGACGCGCCCGCCGCGGGGCTCGAGCCGGCCCAGCCCGGCGTCCACCGCGAGCCCGTTGATGCCGTTCGCGAAGGTGATCTCGTCGCCTTCGCCGGGACGCGGCTCGAAGTGCAGTTCCTGGAGCACCTGTTCCGTGCGGCCGTACAGCGTGTTGCTGCCGGGATCGACCACGAGCGCGGCGGGGAAGCGCACGGACGCGTTGCGAACCTTGTTGACGAGACCGGCGGCGTCGGTCAGTGCCTGCTGGAACGCGGTCTTCTTCCCGAGCGACAGAAAGGCCCCGGCGCCCAGACCCATGAGCACGGCCGCGAGGGTCATCGTGACCATCAACTCCATCAGTGTGTAGCCGCTGCGCCCTTGCATGCGTGCCGTCATGTCGCCTCCCTCTGCGAGAGCCCCACTCGATTCACGCCACCGCCGGGCCTCAATTCATCGACCAGCCGAGATCGTCTTCGGTGCCGGGCACGCCGTCGGGGCCCATGCTGAAGAGCTGGAAGCTCTGCGCCCGCACGAAGATCCCCTGCTTGTCCGACGTCTTCGGCGTCACCTTGACCTCGGTGCCGTTCGCGAGGACGTACGTCTCGACCTTGGAGACGTCCTTGTAGTCCTTGCCGGCGAGGTAGACGAAGGGGTTGCCCCAGACGTCCACGTACTCGAACAGGTCGCTGACCTGCAGGTCGCCGACGAGCTCGGCGACGTTGTCCTTGTCGGTGTTCGCCAGCGCGTCGTCGCCGAGTCCCTGCATGTCGGGCTTGACACCGGCCATGTGGAACGCGATGTACACGGTCTCGATCCCCACGTTCGTCTCGTTGGGGACGCCGACCTTCTCGCCGATCTTCTCCTTGCCTCCGGGAGATCGCAGATCGCGGGTGTACGTCGGCGGGTAGTAGCCGAGCGCCTTCTTGACCTCTTCGAGGCCGATCGCGATCGACTGCAGGCGGCCCTCGGTGATCGCCTTCTCACGGTTCCTGTTCGCGATCCGCACGAAGACCGTCCCGCCGGCCGCCAGCGCGGCGAGGATGGTGATGACCACCAGCAGCTCGATCAGCGAGAACCCCTCGTTCTGTCTGCGCATCGCTCTCTCCCTGTTTCGGCCGGCGCATGGTCGCGCCCGTCCGGGCCGCGGAGCCCGGGGAGCCCCACGTGCTCTTCCGGAGCCCGGCTCCCGGGATCTCGCCCGGCTGCATGCGTGTAATCGTTGAAGGCGTGTAACCGTGTCGTCCCTGGTCCTGGCGGTGCGCTAATCGACGGTCCGGGTGATCTGCACCCGATCGATGTGCACCTCAATTTGCGTGCCGCGATCGGCATCGACCGCGAAACCGAGCTCGAGCTGCCGGCCGCGCTGCGCGGCCAGCGTGCCGATCTCCTGCGGATCACCGACGGGCTCGCCGTCGAGGTAGATCTGCCACCTCCCGAGCTGGTGGTCCGTGCGCTCCATGCGCACGGTGTGGAAGGCGCCGTCCATCGGGAACAGCAGATCGGCGCCACTCGCGTCCTTGATCGGGATCGCGGTGAGGTTCTGCTTGCGGCCGGTGCCGGCCGTCGTCCAGACCTGCACCTTGCCGTCGCGCGTCACGACGAACGCGAACTCCGCGCCGCCACGACCGCGCCTCCGGGCCTCCTCACCCGGGACCTGCAGCGTACCGCTGAAGACGTGCATGACGAACTGCGTGTCCGTCGTGACCAGACGAATGGCGGCCTCCCACTCGCGGATGTTCTTGGCGCTCTCGCTGCGCGTCAGCGCGGTGTCCTTGCGGTCCTCCGCCGCCGCCTTGGCGCGGCCGACGAACTTGGCGTAGTCCTCGCCACCGGCCTGCACGATGCCGATCTTCACGCTGAGGTGGGAGTCGTCCTCGCGCCACCCGCCGAACAGCTCGTTCCCCGAGCGTCGGAACTCGTCGGTCCAGATGCGCAACGCGTCCCACTCGTTGATGATGTCGCGCATGCCCTTGATGTACTCGACGGCGGCATCGTCGATCTCGGGCCGTAGCGCCCGTAGCGACTTCTCGATGGCCTCGCGCACGAGTTCGATGGGGCGGCGATTGACGAAGAGCGTGTACGCGTAGAGCGCCAGCGTGCGGCCGTCGCGGCGGGCGAAGCCGACGCCGGTCGCCGTGGCCGCGGCCAGCACGTCGAGCGCCTGCTCGGTCTTGCCGGCCATGAGCAGCGCCGATGCGTACTGGCGCAGGATATCGACGTTCTGGGGCTCCTTGTCGAGCGCGCGTTCGAGATGGCGCAGCGCGAGGGCGAAGTCGGGCTTGTCGAGAGCGCGGATGGCCAGGCCGGCGAGACGCAGGCCGTCCACGCAGCCGGGGGCCGCCGCGACGAGCTGCCGCGCGAGTTCGGCGGCGCGCTCCGGTACGCCGTCGGACAGCTTCGCCGTGCCGAGACGCAGCAGGATCCAGGGGTTCCGCGGATCGCGCACG